>NZ_JBHWLC010000105.1:0-24481 GCF_042730635.1 Streptomyces sp. NPDC059917 | reverse complement strand
GCACGTGCCGGTCGGGCCCTTCCGCACTGTCCGGAGCGACCGGTTCTCAGGCCGCCGTGCGGGAGGCGGACTGCCGTGCGCCCGCGCGCCGGGCGGCCGAGGCGGGCCCGCGCCGGCCGCGGGAGGCCGCGCCGCGTCCCTGCCGCTCGGGCACCGGCGCGGTGATGGTGACGGGGATGCCGGAGGGTGCCTGGGCGCCGGTGATGCGGTTCAGGGCCTCGTCGCCCGAACGGACCTGGGTGGTCTGCGGGGTGATGCCCGCGGCCGTCATCAGGCGGGCCATCTCGCGGCGCTGGTTGGGGGTGACGAGGGTGACGACGCTGCCCGACTCCCCGGCGCGGGCGGTGCGGCCGCCGCGGTGCAGGTAGTCCTTCGGGTCGGTCGGCGGGTCGACGTTCACGACGAGGTCCAGGTTGTCGACGTGGATGCCGCGGGCCGCGACGTTGGTGGCGACCAGGACGGTGACGTGGCCGGTCTTGAACTGGGCCAGGGTCCGGGTGCGCTGCGGCTGGGACTTGCCGCCGTGCAGGGCCGCGGCGCGGACCCCGTTGTCGAGGAGGTCCTGGGTGAGGCGGTCCACGGCGTGCTTGGTGTCCAGGAACATGATCACCCGGCCGTCGCGGGCCGCGATCTCCGTCGTCGTCCGCTGCTTGTCGGCGCCCTGGACGTGCAGGACGTGGTGTTCCATCGTGGTGACGGCGCCGGCCGAAGGGTCGACCGAGTGCACGACGGGGTCGCTCAGGTAGCGGCGGACCAGCAGGTCGACGTTGCGGTCGAGGGTGGCGGAGAACAGCATCCGCTGCCCCTCGGGACGCACCTGGTCGAGCAGGGCGGTGACCTGGGGCATGAAGCCCATGTCGGCCATCTGGTCGGCCTCGTCCAGGACGGTGATCGCGACCTGGTCCAACCGGCAGTCCCCGCGGTCGATGAGGTCCTTGAGGCGGCCGGGCGTGGCGACGACCACTTCGGCCCCGCCGCGCAGCGCGGCGGCCTGGCGGTAGATGGGCATGCCGCCGACCACGGTGGCCAGGCGCAGCTTGACCGCCCGGGCGTAGGGGGTGAGGGCTGCGGTGACCTGCTGGGCCAGCTCACGGGTCGGTACGAGGATCAGCGCGAGCGGCCGACCCGACTCGGCGCTCAGGCCGGCCGTACGGGCCAGCAGGGCGAGGCCGAAGGCGAGGGTCTTGCCCGAGCCGGTGCGGCCGCGGCCGAGGACGTCACGGCCCGCGAGGGTGTTGGGCAGCGTGGCGGCCTGGATCGGGAAGGGCGCGCTCACGCCCTCGCGGGTGAGCGTGGCGAGCAGCTGGGCCGGCATGGCGAGGTCGGCGAAGGCCTCGACGGCGGGCAGCGCGGGGGTGATCGTCTTCGGCGGTGCGAACTCGCCCTGGATCGCGGCGGGCCGACGGCCGTATCCGCCCGAGCGGCCCGGGGCTCCGGAGCGGTTCTGGGAGCCGGAGCGACCGGGGGCGCCGGAGCGGCTCTGGGGCGAGGAGCCGAAGCGGCCGCCCCGGCCGGAACCGCCGCCGGTACCGAAGGCGGGGGCGCCGGTACGGCTGCGGGAAGAACGGTTGTTCGGACGCGTGGGGTTCATGCGGAACCTTCCTTGATACGGCACGTACCAAGGAATTCCCGCGGCGTAGGAGCGGCGCAGGGAATTGCGAGAACGGGCCGAATGGAATACATAAGCGGATCTGGCGGACAGGTGATCTGTACGGGCTCAGGCGCTGAAAAGGCGGCGTCAAATGGACGCGGCAACCAAATAAATCGACTCGGCGGCCCGGAGCGGGCCGATCGGCCGAGTGCCGTGATGCTCAATGCCGCGGGTGAACGCACCGCGGAAAACGCATGCGGCTGGGACCCGCACCCCGAGGGATGCGGGCCCCAGCCGCAGAACGAGTGTCAGCGATTAGGCGGGAACGATGTTCTCGGCCGTCGGGCCCTTCTGGCCCTGCGCGATGTCGAAGGTGACCTTCTGGCCCTCGTTCAGCTCGCGGAAGCCCTGCGCGGCGATGTTCGAGTAGTGGGCGAACACGTCAGGACCGCCGCCCTCCTGCTCGATGAAGCCGAAGCCCTTTTCCGCGTTGAACCACTTCACGGTACCAGCAGCCATGTCATATCTCCTTTGGGGCAATGCAGCAGCGCCTGCACCGTGCGGACGCCGTGTCGCCGCGATGATGCCCCGCCCGGAAAAGACCGGTAAATACAAAGCGCTCCCATGCGGAACGAATTCCGTCCGGGGGCGCTTGAAGTCATTGGGTACCAAAACTGCAACCGAGATCGACAGTAGCACGTTGCGGCGGCCCGTGTTCGTCGAATATTTCCGCCGGCGGCACTGCGGTAGAAACTCTCCCCGCTGGATGCGTTAAATCCTCAGGCCGCGGCGACAGATATTGAATCGCCCCGAGCGCAGTGTTTTTCGCCCCGCCCGACAGAAACGATCTTGCATGGGCCGCCTGGCGTACCGGTTCGGCCGATGGGCCCACACAAGATCGTTTCTCCGGTGGACGGCGGCCCGGAACGCGTGACCACGGCCCGCCCGCCATGGGACGGTCGTCGTACTTCCCGGGCGGCGACCTCCTGCCCCGGCGGCCTGCCGGGCCGCTCCGCCGCGCCGGCACCCCCCTCACGGAAAGAGCGCTCCGCCATGCGCAAGCGTTTGTTCTCGTCGTTGGCCGCCGTCTGCGCGGCCGTACCGATCCTTCTCGCCGGAGCCGGTCCGGCGTCCGCGGACACGATGGTCAACCAGGACCTGGTCAACAAGATGATCGGCAGTCGCCTCGCCCTCGGCGGCGACAGCACCGCCGACGGGGCCGAGGTGATCGCCCTGCGCGGCACGCGATGGGACTCCTACAGCACGGAGGCCTGGGACTTCGAGGGCACCTACGACAGCAACGGCAAGCTGTGGACGGCCACTTTGCGCAACCGGGCCTCGAACCGCTGCCTGGAGCCGGAAGCCGCGAACCCCGTACGCGGCAACCGCGTCGTGGTCCGCTCCTGCGACGGCTCCGACCGCCAGAAGTGGAGCCTGCGCCTGGAGACGGGCGGCGGCAACGCGGAACGCTGGTGGATGTGGCGCCCGTTGACCAACGTGAACGTCGCCATGGCGATCCAGAACACCAACAACGACCAGTGGGACACGGTCCGCCTGGACTACTCCTACCCCTCGACCGACCGCCTCTGGCTCCTCGGCCCCAACAACAGCGCCTGGTGGTAGACCGGCCGGCGGGAGTCTCTCTCCCCCCGCCGGTCGGTGGCTCCGGCGGGGGAGCGGTACCTCTTCGGGCACCTGCCGCGACGACTGTCTCGCGGGCGACCGGCGGGCGCACGCGGGTCAGCAGGAGTTCCGGGCCCGGCGCACGCAGTCGTCGCGTCCGGTATCGGCTCCGCTTCGCAGCACGCCGTCGGCGGCGAAGGCGGCGATGGCGCAGAGGGCGACCGGCAGGAAGAGGGTGAGGTTGAGCGGGAGGACGTGGGTCAGGGGGCCGATGACGGCGGGTCCGGCGAGCATGCCGAGGTAGCCGAGGCCGGCGACGCGGGAGATGCCCGCTCCGGCGGAGCCGGGGCTGAGGCGGCCGGCGGCGCTGAAGAGCTGGGGGACGCAGCCGGACAGGCCGACGCCCGTGAGGGCCCAGCCCGTCAGGGCCAGGGGGATGCCGGGGGCCAGGGCGGTCAGGGTCAGGCCGGTGGCAGCGAGGGCGGCGCCGTAGCGCAGCACCGCGGCGGGGCCGATGCGCGCGGTCACCTTGTCGGCGAGCAGCCGGCCGATGGTCATGGCGGTGGCGAAGGCCCCGTAGGCGAAGGCGGCGGTGGCGGCGGGCGCGTCCAGGACGTCCTTGAGGTGCAGGGTGCTCCAGTCGTTGGCGACGCCCTCGCAGAGCATGAGCATGAAGGCGAGCGCGGCCAGGATCCAGATGCGCCGGGGTGTGCCGGACCCGGCCCCGGCCCCGGGCTCGGCGGCTTCCCGGACCGGGGCGGGTGCGTGGGGGAGTAGCGCGGGGGCGGCGAGGACCGCGACGGCGAGTCCGGCCAGGGCGGTGGCGCCGAGCGTTACGGCCGGGTCCCAGCCGTGGCCGAGCGCGAGGGCTCCGGTCAGCGCGGCGAGCACGCCGCCGATGGAGAACACGGCGTGGAAGGCGGACATCACCGGCCGCCGGTAGCCGAGCTCGACCTGCACCGCGTGGGTGTTCATGGTGACGTCCAGGGCTCCGTTGCCCAGACCGAGGAGCAGCAGGGCCGCGCCGAGCGTGACGGCGTCGGTGGCCAGTCCCGGCAGGATCACGGCGGCGCTGCACAGGGCCGCGCCCACGGGTACGGCCTTGCGGGCGCCGACGCGGTCGGTGAGCGGCCCGGCCAGCTGCATACCGGCGAAGGCACCGGCACCGAGCACCAGCAGCAGCCACCCGAGCAGCGCGTGGCCGATGCCGGTGCGCTGCTCCACGACGGGGATGTGGACGATCCACATGCCCATGAGGAAGCCGTTGAGGGCGAAGTAGGCGAAGGTGGCCAGCCGCCCGAGCCGTAGCGATCTCTGCATGCAAACGAACATAACAAACACTTCCGATGTTCGAAAGTTGCCTTTCGAACACGATAGGTGTTCAATGGGGTCATGAGCGCAGAACGTCTGAGAGCCATCACCGAGGCCGTACGGGACCACGGGCGCAGCAGCGTCGTGGAGTTGGCGGAACTCACCGGAGCCTCGGAGATGACGATCCGCCGCGACCTGGAGGTTCTGGCCGAACAAGGGGTGCTGGAGCGCTACCGCGGCGGCGCCCGGAGCCTGCTGCTCCGTGGCGAGGAGCCCCCCTTCGCGCTGCGCGCCCAGGAGGGCCTGGAGGTCAAGCGGCGCATCGCCGCCGAGGTGGCCTCGCTGATCGCGGACGGCGAGTCGGTCGTCCTGGACTCCGGCACCACCTGCCTGGAGGTGGCCCGCGCCCTCGCGCACCGCCGGGTGACCGTCATGCCGCTGTCCCTGCACGCCGCCAACGCCCTTGCCGACGCACCGCACGTGACCCTGCTGCTGCCCGGCGGGCAGCCGCGCCGCGGCGAACTCGCGCTGACCGGACCGCTGACCGAGGCATCCCTCGCCGCCCTGCGCTTCGACACCGCGGTCGTCGGCTGTTGCGGCCTCACCGCCGAGGACGGCCTGACCGCCTACGACCTCGCGGACGCGGCCGTCAAGCGCGCCGCGATCGCCTCGTCCCGCCGGGTCGTCGTCGCCGCCGAGGCCGCCAAGCTCTCCCGCACCGCCCTCGCCCAGGTCGCACCGGCTGCCGCCCTGCACGCCGTCGTCACCGACCGGACCGCCCCCACGGACGCCGTGGACGCACTGGCCGCGGCCGGTGTCACCGTACGAAAGGCATGACCACGATGAGCACCACCGTCCTCTTCGACATGTTCGGAGTCATAGCCCGCCACCAGTCCGAGGAGGGGCGGGAGCGTCTGGTCGCCACGGCCGGCGTGCCGGCCGCCCCGTTCTGGGACGCCTACTGGTCGCTGCGCCCGGCCTACGACCGCGGCGACGTCGCCGGCCCCGGCTACTGGCGCACCGTGGCCGAAGCCCTCGCCACCGACTTCGACGCCCGGCGCACCGCCGACCTCATCGAGGCCGACGTCGCCAGCTGGAGCGCGGTGGACGACGAGATGGTGGCGCTCGTCGAGGAGCTGGCCGCATCGGGACGGCACATCGCCCTCCTGTCCAACATCCCCGAAGAGCTGGCCGCCCACTACGAACAGCACCACCCCTGGCTGCGGCACTTCCGGGTCCGCGGCTTCTCCTGCCGGATCGGGCACGCCAAGCCGGAGCCGGGCGCCTACCGGTGGAGCCTGAACTCCCTCGACCTCGAACCCGACCGCGTCCTCTTCGTCGACGACCGCGCGGAGAACATCGAAGCCGCCCGGGCCCTCGGCCTGCACGGCCACCTGTTCACGACCGTCGCCGAACTGCGCAAGACCCTCACGTAGCGGCGCCCCGGTCGGGCGGCCCCCGGAAGGATCCGCGCGGACGCCAACGAGCAAGGAGGCGAAGAAACATGGGAGACAGAGGGAAATGATCGAACGAGTCCGAGCCGTCCTCGTCACCGAGGACGACACGATGCTGGTCATCCGCCGTACCAAGCCCCACGTCCCCGTGTACTGGGTGCTGCCCGGCGGCGGGGTCGAGGAGGGCGATGCGTCCCGGGAGGCCGCCCTCCACCGGGAGATCCACGAGGAGATCGCGGGGAAGGCCGACATCGTCCGCCTCCTGCACACGACGGAGTCCGACACCGAGCGTCAGCTCTTCTACCTCGCCCGCATCACGACCTGGTCCTTCGAGGACCGCACCGGCCCGGAGTTCGGTGCCGAGGACCGCGGCGCATACGCCCTGGAGGAGATCCCGCTGACCGCGGAGGGGATCGACAGCATCGACCTCAAGCCCGAGGAGATCGCTCACGTCCTGCGGGGCGCCATCGGCGTCGGCGGACTCGGGGGCGGGGCCGTGCTCTAGGCGCGCCATACTCCGGCGCCGTGGTACTCGGAGCCGCACAGGATGAGTAGGCGTACTCAGGTGGTGGTCCTCGGCGGCTTCGAGACTGGGCGCAGGTCGAACGAAGCCGAACGGAACGGGGAACGTCATGGTGCGGCGCTGGTCGAAGCCCGAGGTGTGGGTGCCGTGCGGGTACTTGGCGCTGGTGGCCGCGATGCTGCTCTACGTCGCGGTCGGCAGCCGGACCGGGGACATCGGGATCTTCGCGGTCTGGCCGATCCTGGCCACCGCGCCGGTCAGCCTCCTGCTGTTGAGCGCCTTCGCCCCGGCAGCAGCGGCCCCGGACGAGGGCCCCGTCCACGAAGGCGGGCAGGCGCTGCCCGAGCCGCCCGGGGAGTTCATGCCGGAGTCCGCCCCGCGCCCTGCGGATTGGGTGGCACCCGACACGTCCGTCGACGGCAAGCTCGACATGCTGTCCGGGTTCGGCTTCTACGGCGCCCTCCTGGTCAGCGCACTGATCAACGCCGCGGCGATCTGGACCTTGCTCCGCTACGTGGCGCGGCGCCGCGATGCCAACTGGGCGCAGGCGTAACCGCATGACCGGGACAACGAAGAAGGCCCAGGTCGCTGACCTGGGCCTTCTTGCAAGAGCGGATGACGGGAATCGAACCCGCGCTATAAGCTTGGGAATCACCGATCTTCAACGCCGCATCCGGCCCCTGACCAGCCAAAACGGCCGCCCGGGGGATCTGTGGGGCTCACCTCGACACCCGCCGTTGACCGCAGTTTCCCGCCCTATCTGGCACGTGTCTGGCACGGTCGTCCGACGTCGGCGGTGGATGTCAGACCGCCCTGGCAGTCTGCGTCCGTGCGAATGACATGGGCCCACTTCTGGGCATTGGTGGCCACCTTGAATGGCGAGGCTACCCAAAAGAGCTGCCAGCGATTGGCTGTGGAGCTGAGCCAACGCCCGGTCTCCGACATCATCGGATTCGCGGAATGCCATGCCGAGGCTCTCTACCTCCTGGACCAGGAGAAGTTCGGCACCCTCCCCGTGGTCGACCTGACGGCCCGCGACGGCAGGCCGTTCCCGCAGTCGTCCGACGGGTTCCTGTACACACGCTGCGCTGTGGTGGCCGCAGGGCAGTCGGTGTGGGAGAGCGTCTTTTCCGACGTCGACAAGTTCGCCCCGTACACCTCGACCGAGTACGACGCCGAGTGGCTGCTGTATGTGCCGGACCGGGCGTATGAGCTGGCTACTGGCGGGGAGTGGGACCGTTCGACCCGGTACAGCTTCGAGAGCTACTCCAACCGGGACGGCTGGCCGGATCTGCGGAACTGAACTACCGCTTGATGGGGATCTCGTAGACGATCTCGCAGAGCGCCGTGGGCACCACGATGTCCGCCGTCTCGACGGGCTGTCCCTGGTCGCTGTAGTAGGTCCGCCGGATGTGGGTCACCAGGGCCGCCTTCTGGATCCCCAGGAGCGATGCCTCCTCGTTTGTCGCCTGCCGCGGCTCGGGCTGTTCCACGGTGTGGCTGACCGTGATGCCGATCTCGGCCATGCGGTTCACGACGCCGGCCCCGGCGTGCGGCCCGCCCTCGGGCAGGACGACGAGCGTGCCGGCGGTCAGCTCGTACGGTTCCCAACTCGTCGACAACTGCACGGGCCTGCCATCGGCAAGGAACTCGTACACCGTGCGCACGCACAGCGCGCCGACTTCGATACCGAGGCGGGCAGCGATCTCTTCCGGCGCGGGCACCTTCGCCTCGGTCCGGCTCTCCCAGTCCCCCTGTCGGCCCAGGGCCTGCATGTCTGCGCGGAACGGCGAACCACCGGGCTGCTCGCGAGCCGAAGAACGGACCACGCGTACCCGGCGCCGCGGCTCGGCGACATAGGTACCGGATCCCGCGCGGCCTTCGAGCACGCCCTGGGAGATCAGCAGTTCCTGCGCCCGGCGAACCACGTTCTCGCCGACGCCGCACTCCCCGGCGAGCTGGGCGCGGGAGGGGAGCCGGTCTCCGACCGTCCACTCGTGCTCCGCGATCCGCTGCCGCAGGACGTCGGCAACGCGGAGATAAGGCGGCTGCTCAGGCATGTAGAAAATCTAGTCCACTAGCTCTAATCTAGTTAACTAGCTTCACTCAACGTGATCACCCGGCGACGGAGGCCTTCCTGTGCCCGCTTCGGAAACACGGGCCGAGGGCATCGCCGCCCGGCTGTCCGCCTTGGGGTTGGTCACGCGGGTGGAGGAGCACGCCCGACACACGTCGATCGAAGCGGAGGTACCGGAAGCGCTGCCGGCCGGAGCGTGGCGCGAGGTCTTGGAAGTGGTGGCGGAAGCCGATCGATTCGGGCTCCTCGCCAGCAGCTTGACCGGCCGCACCCTCTGGGCCGCCGTACACAAGTCGGTCCCCGCGACGGGCGACGTCCGGGGACCCGGCCATCAGGGTTAGGAGCTGATCAGCGTGGACAACCGTAGGGGCTCCACCAACGCCTACACCAGTGGGCTGCATCTCCCCGCACTGTCCTATTCCACTCACGCGAGGCTCGCCTACCGGTCGAGCGCCTGCGGAATCGGCACGCACCGCGAGTGCGCGCAGTCGTCCCCCGCCACGGCACCGGTAGGTGTCCCCGTGATCTACGAAGCCTGCGACTGCTCGTGCCACACCGCGGCGGACCGGCCGGACCCGGAGCAGGTGACCCGGTGAGCGGCTGGAAGCCCCGCGGCCCCATCGCGAGGAGAGTCGAGATCACCTCGACCAGCGTGCAGCGCGGCGACGTCATCCAGATCGGCGGCCAATCGTGGCAGGTCATGGACCTGATCCAACTCCCGGCCAGCGCGAAGCGACTGCGCTTCGAGACGGGCGAGCAACTGACCATGCACGCCCGCACCCGCCTCGTCGCCCTCCGGATGCGGAGCCAGTGGTGACCCACCCCGCCCCGTCCCGCCGCCACGCCATCGCCGAAGACCTCCGCAACCAGATCTCGACGGGCCACCTGAAGCCCGGCGAACGCCTCCCCTCCGAAGCTCAACTCGCCACCCGCTACGAGGTCAGCACCCCGACGCTCCGCAACGCCCTCGCGCTCCTCCAGAGCGAAGGCCTCGTCGAGAAGATCCACGGCAGCGGCAACTTCATCCGCCACCCTCTCCGCAGATTCACGTACGTCGGCGGTGGCAACACCCCAGCCGTGCAGCCCGCGCCCGATGGGGCCCTCAGCGTCACCGTCAGCACCACCAACCTCCGGGCTCAAGGTCACCTGGCCGCCCTGCTCAAGGTCACCCCCAGCAGTCCCCTGACGGAGTTCCTTCACCTCCGCCACGAGGGCAAGACGCCGCACAGCCTGGCCCGCGTCTATATCCCTCGCGACTTGGCACCGGCCGCCGATGCAGCGGCGTCGCTGTCTTCGCCGCGCCCGTCACTGGCTGAGGTGCAGGAGAAAGTCAGCGCCCGCCTCCCGACCCCAGAAGAGGCAACAGCCCTTCGGATCAGTCAATCCCTCGCCGTCCTCGCAATCACGCGAGTGGTGACAGACATCAACGGTCGCGTGGTCGAAGCGGCCCTCCTGGTTCTCCCCGGTGACCGGGCCGACGCTCTCTTCACCGCCCGTCACACACCAGAGGAGGGGAACTCCAACGAATGACGCCTCGTGACGAACTGAGACTCCTCCCGTGGTCGGGCCCCGACGACAAGCCATGCTTCCTGAGCACCGGCGCCAACGACAGCTACCTATCCCGCCTGGCTGACAGCGCCGAAGCAGCACAACTGGATCGAGGGGCAGCACTTCTGGACCAAGCGCTCGACCTACTCAACGACCAAGAGGCAGACCTGAACGAACTACGCCTCCTGGCAACGGGCCTGGCCGAAGCCCTGCGAGACGCCGTCCGTGTAGCAACCAGCCGTGGCCACCGCCTACCAACACCATCGCAATGGCCGCGCGACGAACCTGGCGACTCCAACGGCTGACTGCCAGCGTCCAGCCAGCGACCCGCCTCACAAACGCCAGCGAAGCCCCAGATTCGCCTGGGGCTTCGCCATGGAGCTTCCATGAAGACTGGCACACGGCTCCGGAGGCCCCGCGTGCGCCATGCATATCGGGAGGCCAAGGGCCTGGATGCGGCATCCGCCGCCTCGCCAGTCCATGAATAGGCCACCGAGCTGGCGGGGCCGAGCGTTAGCCGCCTGTATATGCGCGACGGCCCTGCGGCGGCCGTAGAAGCCCGATTCTGATGTTCGGCCGCACCGGTGGGCCAAGTTCTGATGTGATCTGAGGGTGAGTGGAGTAGTAGAGACAATGATCCCCGCGGCTTCGTCATTTGCGGCTGCCGGCCTTGCCGCCTGGTTGGCCATGCGAGGGGTACGCCATCAGGCGCGTACCCAGCACGCGCTAACAGCAGGCGCCCAAGCTGCGCAACGAGAGTCTGAGGCTCGTGCAACTAGGCGGGAGGTGTACACGAAGTTCATTTCCGCTGCTGTACGCACGGCCGGGATGCTTGCCCGAGTGAGCGAGGCGGGCATCACCGAGGACGAGTACCGAGATCGCTGTGAGCGCGCGCAGCAAGCCCTGAACGAGCTCATCGAGCATGAGGCGATGGTGAGCGTCGAAGGACCGAAGGATGTGGCTATCTCGGCTACTCAAGCGCGTCGATGCCTCGACCGCGAGTTGGCTGTCATCTTGACACATCGTCAGGCTCAGGGATCTTGGGACGCCGTTGAGCAAGCAGGCAGAGCCCGGCGGGAGGCGGTCGGGAGAGTGGCGACAGCCGCGCGCCGCGTCTTCAACGGTGAGAACACTTTTGCGGCACCAGCTCCATGCGTGGCGGGATAGCCCCGCCGGCAGAGCGCGGAAGTGTGGACGAGCGCACTTCGGAGCCTCGCGTCGAGCTCTTAAGGCCTTGACGGGTGCGGTAGCAGCACCCAGCCTGAAGCAATGTGTGCTTGGCTCGGTTGATTTCTTGGAGTAAACGTGGACGCCGAATTCGTTAGCGGTCAAGAACTCGATCCATATCGAACTGTGCGTACCGGAAACTGCTGGTGGTGTGGGAATAGTGCCGACACCGCCGAGCATAAATTCAAACACAGCGACTTGCGGCGACTCAATGCGGACGGTGCTGGCCTGCTGTGGGGGGACGGGGAAAAGCTGGAGTCTATTCGCTCGTTGCGTAGGTCTTCCAGGGTGCGATTCACTTCGAATCTGTGTGCAAGCTGCAATAATGCCCGGAGTCAAAAGTTTGATCGCGCGTACGATCGATTTGCCGAGCATATTTGGAATCGAAGTAGCCGACTCCATTCGGCGAGATTTATCGACATGGCCTCCATTTATGGGGGAGACTGGCCCGCATCGACCGTCGACCTGGCCCGATATGTCGTCAAACATATCGGCTGTCGCATGGAAGCTGACGGCTTCGCGGTGCCCCCGGAATTCGCTTCATTCCTTGACGGGGGTGAAATTCTGGGCAGTGTGCAAATGGTTATTTTCAAGGATCGGGATGCATGGAAGGTGCAGCGCGAACTGGGCTCGGTTTCTGCTGTCGCCATCGGTCCAGGACTTGGAGCCGTCAGTCCTAGACTGGGCCGCCTGACTTGCTTCTCAAGTTCGATCATCATCGGCTACATCGGAATATTCTATCGATGGCAATTTGAAGGCGTGGAGACCGATCCTTTCTACCGATACAGAAAGGCGCGCCTCCATTGGAGGAGTCGACTTCCTGCGATGTAATACCCGCAGCAGCCCGGTTCGATCGCGCTGAACATGGAACACCCCCGCTGTCATCCCGTCTGCCGTCGACCCACACGGAGTGATAGCGGGGCAGGCTTCTGGGGCCCAGGTGGAGCGCCCTACTGGACGAACGACCTGGGCCCCAGAAGCCTGGTCTGCTATGGCTTGCCTGGGTCGACGGCGGACGGGATGACAGCTCCCCACCCCCACCACAAACCGGCCCGCACCCGCCCGACAAGCCCCCGTCATCCCGGAGCCAGAGCGCCCCCGCCGGAGGCATGTCTTTGAGCAGCTGGTGAAGTCGGACCTTGGTCTCCGGATGCTGATTCCCGGCAGCTCGGCGCACTCCGTCGGGCTTGCGTCAGAAGCTGCGCCTGGTGGTGCTCGGCGGAGCCGCGGTTGTGCTCGGCGCCGGCGCCTCTCGGGTGCGGGCAGGAGTCGGGGGCTCGGGGACGCCAGCCCTACTGCGGGTGTCCCACCATCGAACCCGTGCCGTCCGGCGCGCGGACGGCGCCCGGGCTGGAGCGGGGCGGAGACAGGAGCGCAGGCCCGGGTGACGGGCCGCGCGCGCCGCGCGTGCGCGGCGGGTGCCTTGATGAAGTAGGGAAACTCTTACCGCGCTGCCGGGTTCAGAGAGCGAAGGGCTCGTATGCCAGGGCTCGGCTTACGACCTTCTCGGCGTTCAGGTCGGGGTCGAAGTCCCAGAAGATGTAGTTGCTGATGTGAGGACAGCCGAGTCCCACTACGAGGGACTCCAAGGCGGCGCCCACTTCGGCCTCGTCGGTGATGCTGCCGTCCAGGATGCGTTGAACGAGGTCTACCGCTTCGTCACGCGTCATACCGTGAGGAGGTGGCGGCCGTCGTGGCTGCGGACGTGGGGGCCTGCGTGGTCCAAGGAGTCCAGGAGGCGGATCGCGTAGACCTCGGACATTTGGGCGGCCACCTCCTCCGGGGTGAGCCAGGCGACTGCGGTCGATTCCGGTGAGGTGCGCTCGGTGCCGCCGGAGGGCTTGCAGCGGAAGACCAGGGCGACGATGCCTCGGGTGGTGTTCTTGTAGACCCCGGTCAGCTCGTCCACCTCGACGTGGATGCCCGTCTCCTCCAGGACCTCGCGGCGGACGCCGGCCTCCGGGGACTCGGTGAGTTCGAGGACCCCGCCCGGCAGTTCCCAAGTCCCGTTGTCCGCTCGGCGGATCGCCAGGAGTCGGCCGTCCTCGCGCAGCACGGCCCCGGCTACGGACACGGAGTGCAGTGGCGTTGACTTGTGCTGCGGGGAACCCGTACTCATGTACAGGAGCATAGGAGGAAGAGAAGGACTATGGGAACCGCAGTGGGAGGTGGCCGAGGAGCCGTGCCGCGCTACGTGCAGATCGCTGACGACCTCGTCCAGCAGATCCGGGCCGGGGTGCTCAAGGCCGGCGACATGGTGCCGAGCGAGTCCGAGCTCGTGGAGCGGTACGGGGTCGCGGGCGGGACGATTCGGAAGGCCATGGTGGAGGTCCGAGCCAGTGGGCTCGTGGAGACTCGGCACGGCAAGGGGTCGTTGGTGAAGGCCCGACCGCCCGTGCGGCACCGGTCCTCGGACCGTTTCCGGCGTGCGCATCGGCAGGATGGCAAGGCGGCGTACCTGGCCGAGTCCGCGCAGTCCGGGGCGGAGGCCAGCGTGAGCATGTTGTTCCGCGGGCCGATGGAGGCTCCGGAAGAGATCGCGGAGCGGCTCGGCGTCGCCGTGGGGACGCAGGTGCTCGCACGCAGGCGGCTGTACTTCCGGGACGGGACGCCGGTCGAGACGGCTACCTCGTACCTGCCGTGGGACGTCGCGAAGGACATCCCGGAACTGTTCGCGGACAACCCCGGCCCCGGCGGCATCTATGCCCGGCTTGAGGACCACGGTCACGTCTTCGCCGAGTTCGTGGAGACGCTCCAGGCCCGGCCCGCCGCCAAGGCGGAGGCGACCGAGCTGTCGCTCAGCCCCGGCGCGCCGGTGGTTCACCTGCTCCGTAACGCGGTCACCGACGAGGGGCGCGTGGTGGAGGTCTGTGACACCCTCATGGCCGCTGACCAGTTCGTCTTCGAGTATCGGATCCCCGCGCGGGACTGACGCCTCCTCAACTTCCCTCAACCCGCTGCGAGTTTCTCTTCGTAGCGGGTTGACTCATGTATAGGAGTCGGGCACTCTTCTTCATGTAACTCATATACATGAGTGCAGGAGTTGAACCTCTATAGGGGAGTGATCCGCTGTGCGTCAGATTCCCGTCGACACCACCGGCGCGACCGTGATGGTCGCCCAGCCCCCGCAGCTCAAGCTGCGCGACAAGAAGACCGGACAGGTCGCCGTCGACAACGAGACCGGCAACAACCTCATGACCGTCGACGTGCTGTTCGTGATGAGCGGCGCCGCCGAGGTCGTGTCCATCACCGTGTCGGAGCCCGGCGTCTCGGGGGAGCTGGCCCTTGGCACCCCGGTCGCGCTGACCGGCCTCGTCGCCCGGCCGTGGGAGAACGAGTTCAACGGCCAGAAGCGCCACGGGATCAGCTTCCGCGCCGTCGCCGTCACCTCGCTGGCCAAGGCGGGCTGAGCGTGAACGCCTTATGGATCACGCTGCTCGTGGTCCTGGCCCTCGCGCTCGTCCTGCGCTGGCTGCGGCCCACCTGGTATTGGGTGACCTTCGGGGTGACCTTCGCGGCGATCCGCGTTCTGATCCGGTACCGCTCGGTGATGGACGCCTGCGGGCTCACCGTCCCGCCTGCCCGTTGGCGACTGGCGCTCGCCCGGGTCAGCAACCGCCCGCCACCCGAGGCACGCTCCCCGCGCATCCTGCGGCTCCGGCCCACCTCGACCGGTCTGGTCCTGCGGCTGAAACTCCGGCCCGGGCAGGACGCGTTCGACTTCACCGCCTCCTCCGACCGACTACGCCACTCCTTCGCCCTCCACAACGTCGTCTCCCGCGAGATCCGCTCCGGCGTGGTCGAGCTGCGGATGACCGGATACGACGTACTAAAGCGGGTGCGTATGCCCGCGGCCGCCGTGCCCGGTGGGGAACTCCGCGTGTCGGTTGCCCTGCGGGAAGACGGGGCGGTGCACTACCGGGACTACCGGCAGGTCCCGCACGCCCTGAACGTGGGCGCGACGCAATCGGGGAAGTCCGTCTATCAGCGCACCCTCGTCGCCGGGCTCGCGCCGCAGAACGTCGCCCTCGTCGGTATCGACTGCAAGAACGGGGTGGAACTCGCGCCGCTGAGCGCCCGGTTCACGGCTCTTGCGGACAACCCGGACGCCGCGGCCGAACTGCTGGCCGCGCTCGTCGAGTACATGGGCCGCGTCTACCAACTCATCCGCAGCGAGCAGCGCATCAGCGTCGGTCTCCCGGACGCCGAGATCACCGCCGACATCTGGGACCTGCCCGCGCACCTGCGGCCCGTACCCGTCGTGCTCCTGGTGGATGAGGTCGCGGAGCTTGCCCTCGCTGCGAGCAGAGCGGATGAGGCACGGCGGGATCGGATCGTCACGCACCTGGTCCGGCTCTCGCAGCTGGGCCGCGCCGCAGGTATCTACCTGGAAGTCTGCGGCCAGCGCTTCGGCTCCGAACTCGGCAAGGGCATCACCATGCTCCGGGCCCAGCTCACCGGCCGTACCGCCCACCGCGTCAACGACGAGACCTCCGCGAACATGGCCTTCGGGGACATCTCCCCGGACGCCGTCCTCGCCGCCGTCCAGATCGACAAGAACCGCCCCGGCACCGCCGTGGCCGGCGACTCCTCCGGCGGCTGGTCCCGCATCCGGGCCCCGCACACCACGCTCCGCCGGGCCGTGGACACCTGCAACGCCCACGCGCACCGCACCCCGGCGATCCCGGAGCTGGAGCCCTTCCGGCCGGCGCCTCCGGTACGCGTCCTCACCGGCAAGGTCCAGCCGAAGAACGCCTCGGCGCCCGCCTTCTGATCACCCTCCCCACCCGGTCGGCGCGGCCTCCTCGCGCCAAGTCCCTACCCGCCCCATGCCTGAAAGGAGGTGAAGACCATGACCCGCCTGGCCCGCCCGGACGCCGTCCTCGTTCAGGCCGTCATCGCCGGAGCGCTTTCCTTCTCCCACCTCCACGATCTCGCTGAAGCCGCCGGACAACATGGCTGGAAGGCCTGGGCCTACCCGGTCAGCGTGGACCTGCTCCTCGTCGCCGCCTGGCGCCGCTTGCGCACCTTGCGGGACGCGGGGGAGCCCTCCCGCTCGGCCTGGTGCTGGTTCGCCGTCGCGCTGGTGGCCTCGCTCGGCGCGAACGTCGCCACGGCCGGCCTTCTCGACCTCGGCCACGTCCCGGACTGGCTCCGGATCCTCGTCGCTGGATGGCCCGCGCTCGCCTTCCTCGGCGGCACGCTCCTGGTCCACCGGCCTACGTCGCCCAGCGAGCCGGATCCGGATGCTGCTCCGGCGCCCCTGCCCGTGGTCGAGCGGGAGACAGGACCCGGCGTCCAGGCCGCCACAGCCCTTCCCGCCGCGACCGTTCCGCCCGCCCTCGTCGCCCACGCCCAGAAGATCGCCGCCGACCACCGCACCCGTACCGGCTCGGACATCGACACCGAGACCCTGCGCGCCCGGCTCGGAGTCCCGTACCCCCTCGCCGAGGCCATCGCCGCCCAGCTCGCCTGACGACAGGAGACCGCCATGCCCGCCCGGATCAACTTCCGCTCGCTCATGAAGATCGGCCCCGTCCAGATCGGCACCTACCGCGACCGCCACGGCCGCACGAAGGACGCCGCCGTCTGCACCACCGACTCCTGCGGCTGGTCCTCCGACTACAGCTCCTCGACCGCCGCCCAGCTCGCCGCCCGCTCCCACCGCTGCCGCGTCAACTGACCCGAAAGGCCACCGCCATGGACGTACCGCTCTGGTTCGCCCTCCTCGCCGTCGGCGTCCTCGGCGTGAAGCTCATCCGCCCGCCCTGGTGGCTCGTCGCCGTGATCCTCCTCGGCGGCTTCCTCCTCGCGGACAGCTTCCTCGCCCCGGCCATCGACACCGCGATCAACAAGTAACCGTCCCGGAAGGAGAACCACGTGATCCGGCCCAAGATCCCGGTCAACCCGCTCCCGACCGGCCTCGTCATCCCGCTCGACCAGCCGACCACCGCCGTGGAGCCCCACGAGCCCCACACGGGTGCGGCGCCCGTCTGCGGCTGTCACCACGGCCCGGTTCAGCCGGTGTCCCGTGTGCAGCTGCCCGCTGTTCGTCTCACCCCGGCCGGCCTCGTCGCCGCCGTCGCCGGTGGCGCGGGCCTGGTCCTCGTCGTCGGCACGGTCCTGGTCTCGATGCTCCTGGCCGTCGCCATCACCGGCGCCTCGGTCGCCGTCTGCGCCGTCGTCCTGCGTTCGCTCCTCAACGGCCAGAAGCACCGCTGACCGGCTCCGGGACGGCCTCAACCGCCAAGTCTCCGCCGTCCCGGCGCCGTGCTCCTGCCCGAACCAGAAGATCTGGAAGGAAGCACCATCATGTCCCGGCACCACCCCGCCCCGGACCTCCTCGGCGAAATGCTGAAGGTGGCCGCGGCCCCCGACTACGCCCGCTGGGAGGATCAGGTCCGCCGTACGGGCGGCTGCTCCGACCCGATCCACATCACCGGCTGGACCGTGGCCAAGGACAAGGCCTCCGGGGAGGTCCTGCACCGGTACACCACCGGCGACGAACCCGGCGCCCGACTCCGGATCGCCTGCGGGAACCGCCGTGCCTCCCGCTGCCCCGCCTGCGCCTGGACCTACTCAGGCGACACGTACCACCTCATCCGTGCGGGACTGGCCGGTGACGACCACCGGGAGATCCCCACCACCGTCCGCGAACACCCCCGCGTCTTCGCCACCCTCACGGCCCCGTCCTTCGGCCAGGTACACAACCGCCCCACCGGCCGCGCCTGCCGCTGCGGCCGGCACCACCAGGAGGACGCCCCCGAACTGGGCACCGCCCTCGACCCCGCCACGTACGACTACGCGGCTGCCGTCCTCTTCAACAACCACGCCGGGCAGCTCTGGCAGCGCTTCACGACCCGTCTGCGCCGCGAGATCGCCGCCTTCGCCGGGCTGACTCAGCGAGAGCTGAAAGAAGAGGCCCGGATCTCCTACGGCAAGGTCGCCGAGTTCCAGAAGCGCGGCGCCATCCACTTCCACGCCGTGATCCGCATCGACGGACCCAACGGCCCGGACACCCCGCCGCCCCACTGGGCCAGCACCGAACTCCTCGACCGCTCCATCCGGACCGCGGTCGCCCACGCCTACACCTCGGTGTCCGTCCCGGCCGTCGCCGACCAGCCCGCCCGCACCTTCCGGTGGGGCACGCAGCTCGACGTACGCCCCATCAAGGCCTTCGGGGACGGCTCCGACATCACGGAACAGGCCGTCGCCTCGTACGTCGCCAAGTACGCGACCAAGGCTGCCGAGAACACGGGCTCACTCGACCGCCCGATCGGCAACCGCGAGGCCCTGGCCCTCCTCGACGTCCCGGGTCACACCGCCCGCCTCATCGAGGCATGCCTCGACCTCGATCCGCTCTACCCGGACCGCCGCCTCGCCGCCTGGGCCCACATGCTCGGCTTCCGCGGCCACTTCTCCACCAAGTCCCGCCAGTACTCCACCACCCTCGGCGCCCTCCGTCAGACCCGCGCCGACTACCGCGCCGCTCAGGAACGCGAGGCTCGCGGGCTCTCCGACGCCGAGCCGGACACGGTGCTCGTCCTCGCCTCCTGGCAATACGCGGGACACGGCCACAGCCCCGGTGAGTCCGCACTCGCCGCCACCATCGCCCACGGGATCCAGCTCAACCGTCAGACCGCCCGCGAAGCCCTGCAAGCAGAGCAAGGAGAGCAGCATGAATGAGCGCCATCTCAGCGTCGTCCAGGTCGCCGAACTGCTCGGAACCACCGTCCGGTTCCCGCGACGGCTGGTCGCCGAGCGGCGCATCCGGTACGTCAAGGTCGGTACCCACGTGCGGATCCCGGAGAGTGCGGTGAAGGAGTACCTCGCCGCCCACACCGTGGCGCCGCGCCGTCCGCAGCGGTCCCGCTTCCGGCGGGCTGCCTGATGGGCAACAACAAGGGTCGGCGCCGTACGTTCGGGGCCCTGCGCAAGCTGCCGTCGGGGCGGATTCAGGCGCGTTATCCCGGTCCCGACGGGGTGATGCGTCCGGCGCCCGAGACCTTCGCGACGACCAAGGACGCGGACGACTGGCTCGCCGAGAAGCAGACCGAGATCAACAAGGGGGACTGGCGGGACCCGGACGCCGGAGCGGTCAACTTCGGGGAGTACGCCCGCCAGTGGGTCGATGAGCGGGTGCTCGCCGACACCACCGACGAGCTGTACCGGCGCCTCCTGCGGCTGCACCTGCTCCCGGTCTTCGAGGAGTGGGACCTCGACGAGATCACCCCGCCCCGCGTCCGTACCTGGCGTGCGGATCGGCTCAAGGAGACCGGGGCGACGACCGTGGCCAAGGCGTACCGGCTGCTCAAGGCGATCATGGAGACGGCCGTCGACGACGAGTTGATCCGCCGGAACCCGTGCCGGATCAAGGGCGCCGGGAAGGAGTCACCCGCCGAGCGGCCCACCGCCACCGTTGAGCAGGTCGATGCGCTCGCCCGTGAGCTGGGGGCGCGGTGGCGGCTGCTGGTCTACATCGCTGCCTACGGCCCTGCCCGGCCCGAAGAGCAAGCGGCCCTGCGGCGGCACGACGTGGACGTGGCGAACGTCGGTGTCTGGGTGCGGTCCGCCGAGCCCGAGCTGAACACCGGCAAGCGCGCACCTGGGGAGACCAAGTCCGAGGCAGGCAAGAGGTTCATCGTGCTGCCGGACTTCATGAAGGGGGATCTCAAGGTCCACATGTACCTCTTCGCGCAGCAAGGGCCGGACGGGCTGCTGTTCGTGGGGGAGCGGGGCGGCCCCTTTCGGCGGACGACCTTTGGACGGAAGTGGAAGAAGGCCCGGAAGAAGGTGGGACTGCCCGAGGGGTTCACGCTCTACGACCTTCGTCACACGGGGCACACCCTGTCGACGCAGTCCGGGGCGACGCTCAAGGACACGATGGTGCGGGCCGGCCAGTCCTCGGAGAAGGCGGCCATGATCTACCAGCACTCCAACCTTGAGCGGCAGAAGGAGGTTGCCGCCGGGATCGATGCCAGGGTGCAGGCCTTGCGGGCCAAGGCTTCCGGTTCCGCTTCTGGCACGGATCTGGCACGGGAGGGGTAGAGAGGTCTAGGCAACACAAAAGCCCCAGGTCGCTGACCTGGGGCTTTGCTATGGAGCGGATGACGGGAATCGAACCCGCGCTATAAGCTTGGGAAGCTCATGTTCTACCATTAAACTACATCCGCACGGCGGGGGAATTACTTGGTCCCGCAGCGTTGCACACTGTACCCCATGATCCCTTGTCGGTGAATTCGGCCCGGCGGGGGTGGGGCGCGTCGGGGGTACCGGCGGCTGTGGGGGCGGGAGTTGGGGCGTACCTTAGGGGGGCGGAGCGGCGACTGGAGTGGGTCTTGTTCATCCCCTAATGTGGCGATTCGTCGCAGCACGGCTCGTTGGGGAAAGGGACTCGATGGAGCACACCGTCGTCCGTTGTGCCGAAGGGCATGTATTCAGCACCGCTACGTTCCCGATGCAGCATCTCGGGGCCGGTCGGATCGGCCCCGGGCGGCTCATCCGGTGTCCGCGGTGCGCGCGACTGCGGCACGCGGTGCCCGTCGGTTCGCCGAAGCGGTAGCGGGAGCGGTAGGAGCGGACGGACGCGCGCGGGCGCACTCGATTGGGGGTGGCCCGCGCGCTCTGCGTATCCTCGGGACGTGCTTCTCTCCGACAAAGACATCCGTGCCGAGATCGACAGCGGACGGGTTCGCATCGACCCGTTCGAGGATTCGATGGTGCAGCCCTCCAGCATCGACGTACGGCTCGACCGGTTCTTCCGGGTGTTCGAGAACCACCGTTATGCGCACATCGACCCCGCCACCGAGCAGCCGGACCTGACCCGGATGGTCGAGCCCGACGGCGACGAGGCGTTCATCCTCCACCCGGGCGAGTTCGTGCTCGCCTCGACGTACGAGGTCATCTCGCTCCCCGACGACATCGCCTCCAGACTGGAGGGGAAGTCCAGCCTGGGCCGCCTGGGGCTGGTGACGCATTCGACCGCCGGCTTCATCGACCCCGGGTTCTCCGGGCACGTCACGCTGGAGCTGTCGAACCTCGCCACCCTGCCCATCAAGCTCTGGCCGGGCATGAAGATCGGGCAGCTGTGCATGTTCCGGCTCAGCTCGCCCGCCGAGTTCCCGTACGGCAGCGAGCGCTACGGCTCGCGCTACCAGGGGCAGCGCGGACCGACGGCGTCGCGGTCCTTCCAGAACTTCCACCGCACCCAGGTGAGGCACCAGGCATGAGCGAAGTACGCGAGAACCTCGACTACGAGCGGTTCGGCCGCGCCGTCCGCGAGCTGGCGCAGACCATCGCCGACGACGGCTACGAGCCCGACGTCATCCTCAGCATCGCCCGCGGCGGCGTCTTCGTGGCGGGCGGACTGGCGTACGCGCTGGACTGCAAGAACATCCACCTCGTGAACGTCGAGTTCTACACCGGCGTCGGCACCACGCTGGAAATGCCCGTCATGCTGGCGCCCGTGCCCGAGGCGATCGACTTCACCAACAAGAAGGTGCTGATCACCGACGACGTCGCCGACACCGGCAAGACGCTCAAGCTGGTGCACGACTTCTGCCTCGACCACGTCGCCGAGGTCCGCTCCGCGGTCATCTACGAGAAGTCGCACTCGCTCGTGAAGTGCGAGTACGTGTGGAAGAAGACCGACGAGTGGATCAACTTCCCCTGGTCGGTCGAACCGCCCGTCGTGAAGCGCGAGGGTCAGGTCCTCGACGCCTAGGCGTGCGGGACGCGAGAGGTGACAGGAGGGGCCCGTACGCACTGCGTACGGGCCCCTCCTGGGTTCCCCGCGGGTGCGCGGGGGGCCGGGCGGCCTAGATGGTGCCCAGCTTGATGATCGAGAGCAGGGCGATCAGCTGGATCGCGGACGCGCCGAGGGCCTTCGGCCACGGCAGGTCGTGCGACTTGCTGACCATCGAGGTGAAGAGGGCTCCGGCGATCACCCAGGTGGCCCAGCCGAGCACCTGTACGAGGACGTTGTCGCCGCCCAGGAACAGGGCGAACAGCAGGCGCGGGGCGTCCGTGACGGACATGACCAGCATCGACAGGCCGATCGTCGGCTGCCACGCGCCGTCGCCGCCGAGCTGGCGGGCCAGGGTGTGCGTGACCGCGCCCAGGATCAGGCCGCAGATGACGAAGGCCACGGCCGAGGTGAGGACGATCGGGACGGCATTGGCCAGCGTCGCGTTGATGACGTCCTTGCGGGCCTTGTCGAAGCCGAAGACCGCGAGCAGGCCGTACAGGAAGGTCACGATCAGCGCCGGACCCCAGACGGGGTAGTCCCGCATCTGGAGGAAGGTCGGGCCGGGCTGCATGACGATGCCCCGCAGCAGGTCCTTCCACCCCAGTCGCGGACCGGTCGGCCCGAGGGGGGCCTGGGCCGCGCCCGCGTGGTAGGTCCCGCCCTGGTTGTACGGGTCCTCGCCGACGGCGAAGGCCTGCGTGTACCCGGGGTTGTCCGCGTACGAGCCCCCGCCGTGACCGCCCTGACCACCCTGGCCGCCGTAGCCCTGACCGCCGTAGCCGTCGTGCCCCTGGCCGCCGTGACCGCCCTGGCCGCCCGCGTACGGAGGCCCGCCCGGGGCGCCCGAGCGGGGGTCGAAGTACTCCGGCTCGCCGTGGCCCCCGGGCGACGGCTGCGGCCACTGCTGCTGTGGCGGCGGTCCTGCCGGGGGATGCGGCTGCCGACCGTACGGCGGCTGTTGCTGCTGCCCGTACGGCTGTTGTTGCTGCGGGGGTTGTTGCGGAGCGCGGTTGTTGTCCCGGCCACGTCCGATCCTGAATCCTGCCACGTGACCGAACGTACCTGGTCCGGCGACCGGCGGTGTGCGGCCTGCCGGAACCGGGGGCCTTTGCGGCTGACCTGTGACATCCCCTAGGGGAACCCCGGGGGGCTGGCCCCAGGCCCGGTTTACACGGCTGCGTCGCACTCTGTGGGCGCTCGTTACATTGCCTACCTAATACGCACATATGTCCCCCGTAGCTTCGGATGTAGCCCGACGCCCGAAGTCACGAGGAAGAGCCGACCCATGCGCAGCACCCGCCGAAGCCCCCGTCGCACCACCCTCCGCGCCGCCGCCGTCACCGCCGGGGCGGTCGCCGTCCTGGCCCTGCCGGTGGGCGCGGCCTTCGCCGACTCCCCCGCCTCCCCGGACGCGGCGGTCCTGCCCGGCGTCGAGCAGCCGGTCACGGACCCGACCCCGGACAAGCCGGTCACGGACCCGACCCCGGACAAGCCCGTCACGCCGACCCCGGACAAGGACGGCAAGCCCCGCCCCGACGGCAACGTGCGCGCCTTCGTGACCACGGTCAAGCTCGCCGACGGCTCGGTCGCCAAGGTCTACAAGATCGGCGACCGGCACTTCGAGGCCGACGTCTTCGCCGGGTCCACCAAGCTCGCCACACTGGTCAGCAAGGACGGCAAGGCCGCCTACGGCCAGCACAACGGCATGCACGTGGCCCTCCAGCCGAACGGCACCGTGACCTCCTGGATCGAGGGCCAGGACGACAAGAAGGAAGACAAGAAGGAAGACAAGAAGGACGACAGGAAGAAGGACGAGAAGGAGGTCCGCAAGGAGAGCTCCGTCCGCATCACGATGCCCGACGGGCGGATCGCGAAGCTGATCGACGGTCCGAACGGCAAGCGCGTCGAGCTGTTCACGGCGAACGGAAACTTCCTCGGCTCCATCGACCTCAAGAACCCCGGCGAGGTCAACGACGGCTGGACCTACAAGCTGGTCCGGGACGGCCACCGCGTGAAGTTCGTCGTCATCGACGGCAAGCACGGCGGCAGCAGCTGGGTCTACGACTTCGGCGGCAAGCTCATCGAGAAGTACACGGCGGAGCAGAAGCAGGAGAAGCAGCAGAAGCCGCAGAAGCACGACAAGCCCCAGGTCGCGTCCGACCGGGTGGTGCCCAAGGGCGGCGTGAAGGCGGGCGCCGAAGGCGTCACTTCGCAGGCCGACGCGGGCGGCCCGGCCCTGGTCGCCGCGGGCGGTGGCATGGCCGCCATCGGCGCCGCGGGCCTCGGCTTCGCGATGTTCCGCCGCAACCGCGCCGACCGGCAGCACTGAGCCCGCCCGCGCACACGCACACGGCGGCGGCCGGTCCCCGGAGAGGGGGAC
>NZ_JBHWLC010000104.1:0-24711 GCF_042730635.1 Streptomyces sp. NPDC059917 | reverse complement strand
TTGCCCGCCCCGGGCCCCCCCCCGCCACAGCCCCCGGGGCGGTTCACCGACCTCTTTTTTGGGGGGGGACCGGGGGGGGGCCCCCGGAACCGAATGGTTCCGGGCCCGCCCCTTCGCCGTGCGGCTCAGTTCCAGAGGTCCGGTGGTTCGCCCTGGAGCCCCGGGAAGAGGCGCGCGATCAGCGCCTCCGCCTGGGAGGTGCGCTTGAGGCCGAGCCCGGCCGTCATCCACAGCGTGTGGACGGAGGGCAGTGACAGGCCCGCGGGGGCCAGCGCCAGCGAGGACGGCGGGACGACCAGTTCGTTCAGGTGCGCCAGGGCGGCGATCTCCTCCCAGGCCGCGGGCCCGCCGATCCATCGGGGTCCCAGGCTGAGCTTGCGCAGCTCCTGGTGCCGGCGCAGTCCGGCGAGCCGGGAGTTCGTGCCCGACTCCAGGGACCGCATCTGGCGCAGTTCGAGCGCGAGCAGCTCCGCCTGCGGTGCGATCCGGTCGAGCGACCAGTCGCCCTGGACCCCGCGCAGTTCGAGCGAGGTCAGCTCCGTCCAGCTCTCGGTCACCTCTCCCACGGGCAGGTCCGCGTCGAGGTCCAGGGTGACGCTCTGGAGCGGGAGGCCGGTCAGAGCGCTCAGGTCGGCCAGGTTGACGCAGTTGGCGAGGTAGAGCGAGCGCAGCGAGCGGTACCGCAGGAACTCCAGGTTGGTCACCGGGCTGTCGTGGATGATCAGGCCGTCGACCGGGTGACGGCGCAGGTACGCGCCGATGGTCCGGCCGGAGATGTCTCCGGCCACGTGCAGGGTCGGGCCCGGCTCGATCGAGCCGAGGGCCTCCAGCTCCCGCTCGGTGCGCACCGTGATGTGCACGGTGGCCGGATCCATCCGGGCCAGGACCTCCCGCGCGTAGGTCCCGGGGTCGAAGCCGTGCCACAGCACGCTCAGCTCGCGGCGGACGTCCCTGGAGGGCTGCGCGGCGTACCGGGCCAGGAAGGGGATCGCGAGGTCCGAGCCGGTGGCACCGGCCGCGACGACCGTGAACAGGGCGGTGTCCTCGGAGTCCACCGCCTCCGGGCCCGGCAGCAGGTCGAGCACGAGCGGGCCGACCCGGCCCAGGGCCTGCGCGGACGCGGTGTCGCGCGGCGGCACCAGCTCCGCCGCCTGCGCGATCACGCGGTCGCGCAGCCGCGGGTCGAGCTCCGCCGCGTGCTCCAGGGCGGCGAAGGCGAGCAGCACCGCGCGCTGGGAGCGGCTCCGGTCCAGCAGGGCCCGGATGATCTCGGCGCGCTCCCGGGGCCGGGCCTGGGCCACGGCCATCCGGATGACGTCCTCCCACTGGTCGTCCTCGGCGTGCCCGGCCAGTTCCCCGAGGCCGCCCTCGTCCAGCGCCGCCCGCGCGCCCAGGAAGTCCTGGAAGGTGCGGTGCACGAACTCCACGGTGGTCGCCGAGGGCGTCCGCAGCAGGCCGGTACGGTCCAGGAAGTGCTGGAGCACCGCCCCGGCGTTCCCCAGGACCCGGGCCACCTCCGGTACGGCCGGCAGCGCGTCCGCGAGCAGGGCCTCGGCCCGCTCCCGGTCCAGTTCGGTGCGGCCGTTGCGGATCAGCCAGTGCGCGAGCCGCTGGAGCAGCTGGAGTTGCGGTTCCTCGCCCAGCTCCGGCACGCGCAGCTGGCGCTCCCGGTCGCGCCGGTGCAGCAGCATCGACAGGGCCGCCGCGTACAACTCCTTGCGGCCCGACGGCAGGAAGCCGCGCCGCTCCCGGTGCAGGGCGCAGATCAGCCCGCACAGCAGCGGGTTGGTCGCGAGCCGGGCCAGGTCGCGCGTGGTGCGCAGGGATTCCAGGAGTTGGTCCCGGTAGCCCTCCAGGGCAGCGTCGGCCTCCGCGTGCTCCGGGTCCCCGGAAGCGGCGGCGGTGTGCCAGCGCCGGACGAACTCGGCGACGCTGTGCGGGGACATGGGCGCGAGGGACAGTTCGATGAACTCCGACTCGGCGAGCCAGTCCTCCCGGACCGCGGAGGGCCGTGAGGTGACCAGCCAGCGGTTGCCCGGGTAGGCGTCTATCAGGTCGGTGAGCCAGGCCCGGGCCCCGGCCCGTTCGGCCTCGGGGATCTCGTCGATCCCGTCGACCAGCACCAGGGCCCGACCGGCGTCCAGCACCCGCCCCTCCCAGCCGTCCGGCTGCGTACCGGCGAGCGGGGAGCCGACGGCGGCCAGGAACTCCCCGGGCGCGGGAAGCGCCCTGCCGTGCCGGGTCAAGGTGCGCAGGGGCAGGACGTAGGGGACCAGGCCGTGCAGGGGGCTGTCGGCGGGGCCCGCGGCGGCGGTGACGGTCAGCCACTGGATCAGCGTGGTCTTGCCCGAGCCCGCCTCGCCGCGCAGCAGGATCCGGGACGCGTGGGCGGAGCGGATCAGGTTGTTCCACCCCGGGCTCCAGAAGGGGCTCGGCCCGTAGTCCAGGTCGTGCGTCCGGTGCCCGTCCACCTCCAGCCGCAGGTACGCCGTGCTCAGCGGCCACTTCGCGGTGCCGGGCGCGAGGTCGATCCCGAAGATGGTCAGGGTTCCGTGCTTGCGGGCGACCTGGGCGAGGTAGCGGGTCTCGAAGGCGGTGTCGCGGGCGAGCTGGTGGGGGATCAGGTCGAGTAAGCGGTCCGTCTTGTCGATCAGATCGCCGAGCGTGCGGGACTGGTGGACCAGGGTGGCGGCGACGAAGCTGGAGCGCCGGGTGAAGAAGTCCAGGACGTGCACGCACAGGACGACGAGCAGGCGCTCGTAGAAGAGCTGCGCGTCGGCGCCGAGCCCGAGGTAGGGGGCGCGGGCGCGCAGCGCGGCGGCGAAGGCCTCCGGGCCGAGCCGGACCGCCTCCAGGTCCGTCAGGTCCACTTCGCCGAGCGTGTCCAGCGTCGCCACCAGTGCGGCGGCCACCCCGGCCTCCTCGCCGGGCGGCAGCGGCCGCTCGCCGGGGGAGCGCAGGGCATCCGCGACGATCCGTTCGGCGATCTTCAGCACGTCCGCCGGGACGAGCGTGCGTTTCTCCCGCAGGGAGACGTAGGAGGAGACGTGCACGGGCCGGTCCACCAGACCGGCGCCCGCCCCCTCCGCCCGGAAGAACTTCTTCAGCAGCGGCGCCACCACGCTCGACGCCAGCCGCATCCCCGCCACCGATGCGTCCACGAGGCGAGAGCGTAGTGCGGGTCGGCGGTCCTTGGTCCCGGAACGGCCGGGACGGAGGTCCTGAACCGGTGACAAGCGGCACAGGGCAAATCGGACGTACTATGCGGATTCGTAGACCGCGGGGGTCCTCCGGGGGGTCCCCCGGCCCAGTAAGGACCCGGTCAACAGGCCTGAGAGCCCCCTCGGTCACTACGAGGCGCGGTAGTAATCGGGTGGTTTGGGATGTCCGAGGGGTGCGGGTTACCAAGGATGCGCAGCCCGGCACACCGCTCAGCGTGCCGGGTCGTCGCATGCCCCACCAGCCCGTGTTCCACCCGCCCCCGGAGGTTCCGTCTCATGTCGAAGAGCGCCAGTACCCACCGCATCCGCACCGCCGTCCTCGCGACCGGGCTGGGGGCTGCCATGGTGTTCGGGGCGGGTACCGCGTTCGCCGACGAGACGCAGACCGCGCTGACCGGCACCGCGGGCCTGATCGAGGCCCAGGCCGACGCGCAGGCCGCCGCCGTCGCCGGCAAGGCGACCGCGTGGGAGGCGCCCGTGGCGTCGTACACGCTGTCCGCGACCTTCGGCAAGGGCGGCAGCCTGTGGTCGCACAAGCACTCCGGCCAGGACTTCGCGGTGCCGATCGGCACCAAGGTGCACGCCGTGCACTCCGGCGTCGTCGTCAAGGCGGGCCCGAACGGCGCCGGTGACGGCCCCGCCTACGGCAACGCCATCGTGATCAAGCACGCCGACAAGACCTACTCGCAGTACGCCCACCTGTCGAAGATCCAGGTCAAGGTCGGCCAGCAGGTCGCCGCCGACCAGCTGATCGCCCTGTCCGGCAACACCGGCAACTCCACGGGCCCGCACCTGCACTTCGAGATCCGCACCACGCCGAACTACGGCTCCGCGGTGAACCCGGTGACCTTCCTGCGCCAGGCCGGCGTCACCCTCTAGCGGGACCTCGGGATCCGCGGATCCCCGTCAGCTGATCAGCCACGAGTGGGTCGGCTTGACCTCGCTCTTGCCGCCCTTGACGGTCGCCACCTGGGCGGCCGTCAAGGCGCTGTCCCAGACCCGTACGTTGTCCATGGCCCCGGCCCACTGACCGGCCCAGATGTCGTGGTGGCGGGCCCGGCCCAGCTGGATCGGGCCGGGGGCCGCCCAGATCCCGGCGGCCACCGGCACCTCGCCCGCCTGCTTGCCGTCGACGTACAGCTTGATCGTCTTGGTGGTCGCGTCGTAGGTGCCGGTCAGCATCGCCCAGGCGCTCGCGGTCTTCAGCCCGTCGGAGGCGACCTGCGAGGTGGTGGCCTCGGCCCCGTCGTTGCCGCTCTGGACGCGGAAGATCCACGAGTTCTTGCCGTTCACGGCCTCGTGGCCCAGCTCGAACGAGTACGAGACCCCGTCGCCCTGGCTCACCGCGATCCGGGAGCCGCTCTTGGCCGAGCTGTACACGCGCGCCGAGACGGTGAAGCTCTTGGTGGTGTCCACGGCCTGCCCGGCGCCCTGGGCGTAGGAGTTCGGGTTGTCCTTGAAGCGGATCTCCCCGCGCTTGGTGCCCGGGCCCTGTTCGGCCTGCGGGCCGAGCGCGATGTTCGTGGAGCCGGTGCGGTCGCGCAGCAGGTTGGGCTGGCCCGGCACCGTGTGCGGGTCGTCCCAGGCGGGCTCGCTGGGGGAGGGCGAGGGGCTCTGCGAGCCTTCGGCCACCGGCCCGGGCTTCGGGTCGGCGCCCTTGTCGGAGTCGTTCATGAACCAGAGGGTGGTCGCGGCGGCCACCGCGCAGGCGGCGACCGCCGCGCCTATGACGATCAGGCGGCGCTTGGTGCGCCGGCCGGCGTCGGACCGGTCCGCCATCGCCTGCCAGTCGGGCTGGGGCGCGGGGGTGAAGGCCGGGCCGGGCAGGGGTTCCTGCGCGGGCTCCTGCTGGTGGGGCTCCTGCGGGTAGGCGTCCTGCGGGTGCGGGTCCTGCTGGTACGGGTTCGGCTGTCCGGGCTGCGGGAAGCCGTAGCCCCCCGCCGCGGGTGCCTGCGGGTAGCCGTAGCCGCCCGGGCCGCCCGCTCCGGGCGCCTGCGGATAGCCGTAGCCGCCGCTCCCGCTCCCGCCGCCGTTCCCCTGCGCGGAACCGGGCTGGGGGCTGTTCGGGCGATCCGTACCGTCAGTCATGGCACGGATGTTAAAACATTGCCCCTGCCACCAGACAGGCCGGAGGCGTCAGCCGGGCAGCTGGACGATCGGGAAGCTGCCCGTCGCCGTCGGCGCGTGTTCGGGCAGCCACAGCACCGCCACCGCCCCGGCCGCCTCGCCCTCGCGGTCAACTCCGCCCGGCGCCGCGACGTTTCGGAAGGTGAGCCGGGCGCCCAGCACCCGCGCCTGCCCCGCCGCGATGGTCAGGCCCAGCCCGTGGCCCACGCCCGCGCGGTCCGAAGAGCCGGTCCGGAAGCGGCTCGGCCCCTCGCGCAGCAGTGCCTCGGGGAAACCGGGCCCGTGGTCCCGGACGCGCACGACCCGGCCCTCGACGTCCACCTGGATCGGGGCGCGCCCGTAGCGCGCCGCGTTGGCGAGCAGGTTGCCCAGGATCCGCTCCAGGCGCCGCGGGTCGGTGTTCACGATCTCGTCCGCCACGATCCGTACGGTCGCCTCGGGCATCAGCGAGGCCACCCGGCGCCCCACGAACTCGCCCAGGGCCACGTCCTGGAGCTCCGCCCGCTCGGACGCGCTGTCCAGCCGGGCCACCTCCAGCACGTCCTCGACCAGCACCCGCATCGCCTGCGCCCGGTCCCGCACCAGCTCGGTCGGCCGCCCCGGGGGCAGCAGTTCCGCCGCGGTGAGCAGGCCCGTGACCGGGGTGCGCAGCTCGTGCGCGATGTCGGCGGTGACCCGGCGCTCGGCCTCCAACCGCTGCTGGAGGGTGTCCGCCATGGCGTCGACGGCCCGTGCGAGGTCGTCGGTCTCGTCCCGGACCACCCCGCCGACCGCGTCGCGCACCCGCACCTGGGGGTCGCCGAGCGCGACCCGCCCGGCGGCCGCGGCCGCCTTGCGCAGCCGCCGCGAGATCTGGCCGCCGATCAGGACGCCGAGGGCCGAGCTGCCGATGACGACGGCGAGCGACCCGACGACCAGGGCCCGGTCCAGGTCGCGGACCATGTTGGCGCTCTGCTGGAAGCCGGAGTGCATCGAGAGCACCTGCCCGTTGCCGAGCGGTACGGCCGCCCAGACCTCGGGGTTGGCCCGCGGCCGCTCCTGGATGTAGGTGCCGCGCCGCCCGGAGCGGGCCTTCTCGCGCAGCTCGGCGGGCAGGTCCGGGTCGTTGAGCTTGGCGCCCATGAAGGGCTTGCGCCCGGATTCGGCGTTGCGCGAGATGAACTGCACGCGCTCCAACTGCGCCTCGCGCGCGCTCTCCAGCATCGACACCCGGGCGGCGCTGTGCACCACGAGGCTGAGCGCGAGCGCGGTGAGCGCCCCCACGGCCGTGATGGCGAGGGTGATCTTCCAGCGGATGCCGGTGCGGAAGGTGAAGCTCCTCATGCCTTCAGCTTGTATCCGAAGCCCCGGACCGTCTCGATCCGGTCCTGTCCGATCTTCGTCCGCAGCCGCTGGACGTGCACGTCGACGACCCGGGTGTCGCCGCCCCAGTCGTAGTCCCACACCCGCTCCAGCAGCCGGTCGCGGGAGAGGACGGTGCCGGGCGCGGAGGAGAACTCCAGCAGCAGCCGCATCTCGGTCGGGGTCAGCGCCACCGCGACCCCGGCCCGGCGGACGTCCATGCCCTCGGTGTCGACCTCCAGGTCGCCGAAGGACAGCACGCCGCGCTCCCCGGCCGGATCGCCGTCGGAGCCGGCGCCGCCGCCCGGGCCCCCGGCGTGACCGAAGCGGCGCAGGACGGCGCGGATCCGGGCGACCAGGACCGAGCCGTCGAAGGGCTTGGTGACGTAGTCGTCGGCGCCCGCCTCCAGCCCGAGCACCACGTCGATCGAGTCGGCGCGCGCCGACAGCATGATCACGGGCACGGTGGACTCGTCGCGGATCCGGCGGCACAGGCTGACGCCGTCCATGCCGGGCACCATCACGTCGAGCAGGGCGATGTCGGGCCGGTTCGCCCGGAAGGACTCCAGGCCGGACAGGCCGTCGGGCATGGCGGTGACCACGAACCCGTCGCGCTCCAGCGCCAGGGTCGTGGCCTCACGGATGACGTCGTCGTCCTCCACGAACAGCACGTGGGTCTCGGCCATGACCGGTCGCCTCAGTTCTTCTGTGGTGTCACGGCGGGGGCGGGCTGGCTCCCACCACCGCCTACGTTGCTGTACTCCGAGTGCACGCGGTCGTGCTCGGTGAACTTCTCGCCGTTCCAGCGGTAGGTGATCACGTCCTCGCCGGTGGCGTACGCCTCCGTCTTGACGTAGATCGGCTTGCTCACCACCAGGTCGCCCCGGTCGATCTCCGCGTAGACGGGCGGCGCCTCGTCCGAGAACACATTCTCGTACTTCGCGCCGTCCTGCTTGTACACGTACGTGCCCACGCCGATCGCGTCCGAGCAGGACAGGATGTTGACGACCAGGTCCGGCTCGGCGCTCCCGGTGACCTTCCCGTAGCTGACGTCGACCGGGTACTCCTTGCCGGAGCACGGCCGCAGGTCCTTCTTGACCGCGTCGCTGACCTTCGGGTCGGCCTTCACCAGGGCGACCACGTCCTGCACCTTCTTGAAGGGCGGGGCGGACGGCTGCCCGGCCGCGGAGGGCGGGGCCGTCTTCGACACGGACTCGGTGCGCGCCGGTCCGCCGTCCCGCAGTCCGGTACCGCCGGTGGAGCAGCCGACCGCGAACAGCACAGTGCCGACGAGGATGACCATCCCCGCCGACATCAGTACCAGAGGGCTCCTGCCCCGGAGGCCTGTTAGGCCGCGCACCGCTCCCGCCCCTCGTACTGCATGGTGTGGTCACCGCGCTCCAGCGCGCGCATGTCCAGGTCGCGGCTCTCCAGCTCCTGGCGCAGGCGCGCCAGGGCACGGTGCAGCGTGCTCTTCACGGTACCGGCCGACATGCCGAGCGCCGCGGCCGTCTCCTCGGTGCTCATCTGCTCCCAGTGTCGCAGCACGACCACGCTGCGCTGCTTGGGCGCGAGCACCTTGAGGATGTCCATCAAGAGCGCGCGGTCGGCGCGCTGTTCGGCGCCGTCCTCGACGCGGGCGTCCGGCAGCTGCTCGGTGGGGACCTCTTCGAGCTTGCGGGCGCGCCACCACTCGGTCCGCGTGTTGATCATGACACGGCGCAGGTAGGCATCGGCGAGGGACTTGTCGGCGATGCCGTCCCAGCGGCCGTAGGTGCGCACGAGGGCGGTCTGCAGGAGGTCCTGCGCGTCGGTCGGGTCGGGGACCAGGCGACGGGCACTGCGCAGCAGCGCGTCCTGCCGAGTGCGTACGTACTCTTCGAATTCGAGTACCTCGCCGCCGTGCGCCATCTCAGACCGCCTCCGCCCGTTTACCGCTCTTCGTCCTGTGCTTCTGGATCCGAAGGTACGGAGCGGTTGTCACGGCACTGTGCGGGTGAGCCTTCGGTGGGAACACGGCTGTCCATAGGTTGTGTAACAGCACCCGTGAGCTGCGGTTTCCGTCGCTCAAGCGGAATGCGGCGCTCAGCCGAGGGGGAGTCGGTACGCCGTCGCGAGGGCCCCGTCGCCGTCGGCGCCGAGCGGCTCCACCAGCCCGTCGGCGACCAGTCCGTCCAGCGCGCGGGCCCGCTGCACGGGCTCGTCCCACACGGCGTCCAGTGCCGCCTTCGGCACCGGCCCGACCGCCTCGCGCAGCACGGCCAGCAGGCGGCCGCGCACCTGCCGGTCGGTGCCGGCGTAGGTCTGCCCGCGCCGCGGCGGACCCGCGTGCGCGGGCTTGCCCGCCAGCCGCCAGGCGCACAGCCCGGCCACCGGGCAGCGCACGCAGTCCGGGTTCTTCGCGGTGCACACCAGCGCGCCCAGCTCCATGGAGGCCGCGGCCCACCCGGCGGCGGTCTCCTCGTCCTCGGGCAGCAGCGCGCGGGCCAGGCGCCGCTCGGCGGCGGTGGTGGCGTTCGGCGGGTACTCGACGCCGGTCGCGGTCCGGGCGAAGACCCGGCGCACGTTCGTGTCCAGCACCGCGTGGCGTTGTCCGTAGGCGAAGGAGGCCACGGCCGCGGCGGTGTACTCGCCGATGCCGGGCAGGGACAACAGCCGGTCGTGCTCCCGCGGTACGTCGCCCCCGTGCCGTTCCGTTATGGCGACGGCCGCGCCGTGCAGCCGCAGCGCCCGGCGCGGATAGCCGAGGCGGCCCCAGGCCCGTACGGCCTCCCCGGGCGCCTCGGCGGCCAGGTCGGCGGGGCGGGGCCAGCGGGCCAGCCACTGCTCGTACACCGGCAGCACCCGGGCGACCGGGGTCTGCTGGAGCATGAACTCGCTGACCATGACGCCCCAGGGACCGGCTTCGGGGCGACGCCAGGGCAGGTCGCGGGCGTTCTCGCGGAACCAGGCGATGACGGGGGAGTGCAGCGCGCGGGCGGCTTCGGCGCCGGGCACGGCCGACGCCTCGGACGGGGCGGGGGTTTCGGGGGATGCAGTCATGGCAGGGGCATCCTGGCACGATTCACCCCTCCGGCGCGGGCCCCGGTCCCGTGAAGAGGGCCGCGGGGCGGACCCCGCTCGTGCGCATCGAGCCGATGATCCGACGGACGGGGCCGGTGAGCGCGATCGCCACCAGGGCGCCGATCGAGGCGCCCAGCAGCAGGCCCATCGCCACGTCGTGCGGGTAGTGCACCCCGACGAAGACCCGGGAGAAGGCCATCAGCAGGGCGAGCGGCACGGTGAGCAGGCCGAGCCGGCGCACGGCCAGCGCCAGGGCGACGGCGGCGGCGCCCGCGATCACGGAGTGGTTGCTCGGGAAGGACCAGTCGCCCGGCACCGGGCACTTGATCAACGGGGCGAGCGCGCCCGGCACGGCCCGACAGGGCCGGTCCTCGTGCACGGTGGACTTCACGACCTCGGAGGCGACGTACGCGACCGCCGTGGCCAGCGGGGCGAGGACGGCCAGGGCCATCGCCGTGTCGCCGCGGGTCCGGGCGCGCCACCACACGAGGAGGAAGAGCAGGCCGAAGACCAGCAGCCCGTTCTTCGTCCAGATCTCGGCGAGGGTCTGCACCCAGCCGGGCGTGCTGTGCGCGAAGTCGGTGACGTCTCGGTAGAGGTCGGATGTGTCCATCCGGCCGACAGTACGCAAACCGGACTAACGCTCGCATCAGCCTCTCGGCCCCGATCTTGGTCCTGACGGCCCTCCCGAAGTGGCGCAGCGGGATGATCATCGCCAAAACGCGCCGGATGTACGGCATGTGGGGCACGGATCGCGTCCCGGACTCTCGTAAAGTTCCCTCCGTGGGATCACTGCGCAATCCGGTCGGGCCGCTTCCCTCCTCCATCTACTGGCGACGGAGGGCAGTTCTGGCGTCCGTCGCCGCACTCCTGGCGCTCCTCGCCGTATGGACCGTCAGTTCCGGTGGGGGCAGGACCAGTCAGAACGGCAAGGGCGGCGGCTCCGGGCCGCGCCCGGCCGCCTCCATCACGCCCGGCGCGCCGGGATCGGGGCCGGCCATCGGCACGGCTCCGGGCGGCCGCGACGAGGCGGGCGCCGGCGGCGCCACCGGCGGCGACCACGGCGGTGCGGCGGCGGGTGCGGGCGCGGGCGGCGCCGGCACCGGCAAGAACGGCGAACCGGGCGGCTCCGGTTCGGCCGCGGGCGGCGGTTCGGGCGCCGGGCCCGGTCAGGTCCCGGCCGACTCCCCGCTCCCCACCTGTGCGCCCGGGGCGCTCCAGTGGGAGGTCAAGAGCACCAAGAACGAGTACGAGACGAACGAGCGCCCCCGCCTCGAACTCCTCGCCCGCAACGTCTCCGGCACCACCTGCAAGGTCGATCTCGGCCCGAAGCAGGCGATCTTGAGCATCACTCAGGCGTCCACGGGCAAGGCGGTCTGGTCCTCGGCGGACTGCCCGGCGGGAGCGGGCAACCTCTTCTACCGGCTGCCGGCGAACGGCGAGACGACGCAGGCGCTGGAGTGGGACCGGAAGTTCAGCTCGGCGTCCCAGTGCCAGTCGCCTCCGGCGGGGAGCGCGGTGGCCGACACGTACGTGGTCGAGGTCAAGTCCCCCGGCATGCCGGTAGCCCGAACCTCCTTCGTCCTGAAGCAGGACTGACCCACGCCCTCAATCGCGGGGCGGGCATATCCAGCCCCGCCGGCGTTTGAGGCGCTCCCGGAGGGCGGAGGGGCGTGCGGTCGGAGTCCGGCCCGCGGACCGTGTTCGCCCTCAAACGCCGGGCGGGCTGATTGGGCCCTGGGCGGGCCGTCGGAGCCGGGCAATTTCAGCCTCGCCGGCGTTTGAGGCGCCCCCGGAGGGCGTGCGTGCGGTCGGAGTCCGGGCTGCGGGCCGTGTTCGCCCTCAATCGCCGGGCGGGCTGAAAAGCGGGCCCCGGGGCAAGTTCAGCCCCGCCGGGGAGCTAGACGTAGCGCTCCAGGATCGACGACTCGGCCAGCCGCGAGAGCCCCTCGCGAACGGACCGCGCCCGTGCCTCCCCGACGCCGTCGACGGTCTGCAGATCGTCCACGCTCGCCGCGAGCAGCTTCTGCAGCCCCCCGAAGTGCTCCACGAGCCGCTCGATGATGGCCCCCGGCAGCCGCGGCACCTTCGCCAGCAGCCGGTACCCCCGCGGCGACACCGCCGAGTCGAGGGTCTCGGGCGAGCCCGTGTACCCCAGCCCCCGCGCCACCGTCGCCAGCTCCAGCAGCTCCGCGTGCGTGAAGGAATCCAGCTCGGCCAGCGCCTCGTCCACCGTGCGGGAACGCTTCGCCGTCGGCTCCGGCACGTAGTCCCGGATGACCAGCTCGCGCTCCTGCTCGATCCCGACCGTCAGCTCGTCCAGCTGGAGAGACAGCAGCCGCCCGTCGGTGCCGAGCTCGACGACGTACTCGGCGATCTCGGTCGCGATCCGCCGGACCATCTCCAGCCGCTGCGCGACCGCCGTCACGTCGCGGACCGTCACCAGGTCCTCGATCTCCAGCGCCGACAGCGTGCCCGCGACCTCGTCGAGCCGCAGCTTGTACCGCTCCAGCGTGGCCAGCGCCTGGTTCGCCCGGGACAGGATCGCCCCGGACTCCTCCAGCACGCGCCGCTCGCCGTCGACGTACAGCGCGATCAGCCGCATCGACTGCGAGACCGAGACGACCGGGAAGTTGCACTGCTTGGAGACGCGGTCCGCCGTGCGGTGCCGGGTGCCCGTCTCCTCCGTCGGGATCGAGGCGTCCGGCACCAGCTGGACGCCCGCCCGCAGGATCTTGGTGATGTCCTTGTCCACGATGAGCGCCCCGTCGAGCTTGCACAGCTCGCGCAGCCGGGTCGCGGTGAACTCCACGTCCAGGACGAAGCCGCCGGTGCACATGGCCTCGACGCTCTTGTCCATGCCGAGCACGATCAGACCGCCGGTGTTGCCGCGCAGGATCCGCTCCAGGCCGTCGCGCAGCTGCTGACCGGGTGCGACCGCGCTCAGCGAGGCCCGCATCAGGGCCTCCTGCTTGCTGCCTGCGCCGGACTTCCCGGATGCTGCTGCCCCGTCCTTGGCTGCCACTGCACTCCTCCGGTCGCGGGTCGTACCGCCCCGCACCACGGGCACAGGGGAGTGCGTACGGCCGGGCGGACCAGCACAAAGTCTACCGGCGCGCGCCACACCCCCGCCGTGGCTTGGCCACTGTGCCCGTCAGAGGACCCCGGACGGGCCCCCTGACCTGCGCCTCACGCGTCCACCTCACCCATCGCTCTTGGCGGAGCTCCGGCTCCGGCCGCGCGGCAGCACCCGCAGCGCGTCCCCCATGTCGGCCACCTCGATGACCTTCATGCCCGCGGGCACCTTGCCCGGGTCGACCGGCACCAGCGCGTGCGTGAACCCGAGCCGGTGCGCCTCGGCGAGCCGGCGCTGGACGCCCGTCACCCGCCGCACCTCACCCGCGAGCCCGACCTCGCCGATCGCGACGAGGTTCTTCGGCAGCGGTACGTCGCTCGCGGCCGAGGCCAGCGCCAGCGCCACGGCCAGGTCCGCGGCGGGCTCCGTCAGCTTCACCCCGCCCACCGTCGCGGTGTAGATGTCCCGCTTGCCGAGCGCGCTGATCCGGCCGCGCTGCTCCAGCACCGCCAGCATCATCGAGACGCGGGAGGTCTCCAGCCCGGAGGTGGTCCGTCGGGGCGAGGGGATCTGCGAGTCCACGGTCAGCGCCTGCACCTCGGCGACCAGCGGACGCTTGCCCTCCAGCGTCACCGTCAGGCAGGTCCCGGGCACCGCCTCCGCGCGCCGGGTCAGGAACAGCCCGCTCGGGTCGGCGAGCCCGGTGATCCCCTCGTCGTGCAGCTCGAAGCAGCCGACCTCGTCGGTGGCGCCGTAGCGGTTCTTGATGCCGCGCACCAGGCGCAGCCGGGCGTGCCGGTCGCCCTCGAAGCTGAGCACCACGTCCACGAGGTGTTCCAGCAGCCGGGGACCGGCGATGGCCCCGTCCTTGGTGACGTGTCCGACGAGCAGCGTGGACATCCCGCGTTCCTTGGAGGCGCGGATCAGGGCCCCCGCGACCTCGCGGACCTGGGCCATGCCGCCGGGCGCCCCGTCGATCTCGGGGGAGGCGACGGTCTGTACGGAGTCCAGGATCAGCAGCGAGGGCTTCACCGCGTCCAGGTGCCCGAGCACCGCCGACAGGTCCGTCTCGGCCGCGAGGTAGAGGTGGTCGCTGAGCGCGTTGATCCGGTCGGCGCGCAGCCGCACCTGGCTCGCCGACTCCTCGCCCGTCACGTACAGGGTGCGGTGCTCGTCGCTCGCCGCCTTCGCGGCGACGTCCAGGAGCAGGGTGGACTTGCCGACGCCGGGCTCGCCGGCGAGCAGCACCACGGCCCCGGGTACGAGACCCCCGCCGAGCACCCGGTCCAGCTCGTCGACCCCGGTGGAGCGGGCCGTCGCCTGGCGCCCGTCGACCTGGGCGATCGGCACCGCGGCGGTGGACACGCGGCCGGCCGCGGTGGTCCGCACGGCGGGCGCGCCCATCTCCTCGACGGTCCCCCAGGCCTGGCACTCGGGGCACCGGCCGAGCCACTTCGCGGTGGTCCAGCCGCACTCGGTACAGCGGTAGGACGGCCGGTCCTTGGCGGATGAACGGGATGTACGGGCTGCTGCCATGCCGCCAACGGTAACGGCCGCCACCGACACCCCCGCCGGGGCCGATCGGGCACGGACGTCAGGGCGGCCGTCAGCAGCGACACGATCTGTTCACCCGTAAGGACTAAAAGTGCTGAAGGCTTCCGGGCCGTCACCGGCGCGCCGCCTACCTTCACGAGGTGAACAGCAACAACCACGGCAACCCCGCGACTCGCACCGGCGCACACCGGGCGCACGGGCGCACGCTCCCCGAGGGGGAGCAGGCGCCCCCCTTCCGCCACGAGCCGTACCTGGACGGCCTGTTCACGTACTGCCTGTCGGTCCTGTGCGACCACGACAGCGCCACCGAGGTGCTCGGCGAGGTCCTGGCCGTGGCCGAGCGGCACCCGGGGCGCTGCCCCGACGAGAGCGACCGCCGGGCCTGGCTCTACGCCCTCGCCCGCTGGGCCTGTCTGCGCAGGCTCGCCGAGACCAGGCGCGCCCGGCACACTCCGCCGGGCGCGCACACCACCCGGCGTGCGCCGGGGCGCACCGAAGCCGACCTCGCGCCGGTCCCGGACCGTACCGCCTCGGACCGCACCACCTCGGACCGCACCACCTCGGGTCGCACCGCCCCGGACGGCGGCCCCGAGCGGACGGGCACGGCCCCCGCGCCGGGGACGGGGGCCGCGCCCGCCGACCCGATCGACGTCAACGCGTACCGCCGCACCGAGCTCGCCCGGCTCGCCTGGCCCGAGGCCGCCGGGACCACCCCCGAGCAGCGCGAGGCCCTCGAACTCGCCGTCCGCCACCGGCTGACCGTGACCGAACTCGCCGCCGTCCTCGGCACCCCGGCCCCCGCCGCCCGCGACCTGCTCACCGGAGCCGCCTGCGAGGTCGAGCGCACCCGCGCCGCGCTCGCGGTGGTCGAGACCGGCAACTGCCCCGCCGTCTCGCGGCTCACCGGGGACAGCCAGGTGCTGCTCTCCACCACCCTGCGCGCCGAACTCGTCCGCCACGTCGACGACTGCCCGCTCTGCCGCCGCGTCGCCGAACGCGTCGGCGCCGGCGCCCCGTGGCCCGGCTCCGGCGGCGTGGGCACCGGCGCCCTGCCGCTCGTACCGGCGCCGCGCACCGGCGTGCGCACCGCGATGCTGCGCTCCGCCCGGGTCCGCGGTCGCGCCGGGGCCCCGCGGTTCGCCCGGACCGGATTCCCCCTCGACCCGAAGGACCGCGCCGCCCGCCGCGACCGGATCCGGGCCCGCGCGGTCACCACCACGGTCGTCGCCACCGTGGTCGCGGCGCCGGTCCTGGCCCTCTGGGCCGCGTACCGCGGCGCCCCCAGCACCGGCGAGCCGACCGGCGCCACCAACACCCGCATCTCCGCGAGCGAACTCCAGATCCCGCCGCACCTGAACGGCTACGAGGGTCGCCCGTACGCCGCCTACGAGAACGCGGGCAACACCCGCACCACCGGCGCCGAGCCCCGCTTCACCGAGGGCAGCCCCGTCCCCGACGTGTCCGTCGAGGTGATCAGCTCGGGCGCCCCGCCGAGCCCCGCCCAGCCCGGATCGGCGCAACCGGGGCGGCTCACCGTCACCGCCGCCTCCCACGGCGGCGTCACCCTGCTCGCCCTCAGCGCGTCCGGCGGCGCCCCCGTCGACTGGCGGCTGTGGACGGACGCCCCCTGGCTGCGCGCGAGCGCCACGGCGGGCACCCTGGCCCCAGGAGAATCGGTCACCCTACGGATCACCGTGGACCCGGACGCCCAGCCCGTGGGCGCCTGGACCGCCCGGGTCGGGGTGGACCCGAGCGGCGCCATGGTCTCGATCTCGGGTCGCGGCCGACCGGCCCCGCAGCCCAGCCGGACGCCGTCGACGGATCCCACGCCGACCCCCACGCCCACGCCGACCCCGACGCCGACCGAGACGGCGACGCCGACGCCCACGCCGACCCCGACGCCGACGCCGACCGAGACGGCGACGCCGACGCCCACGCCGACCCCCACCCCGACGCCGACGCCGACCGCGTCCGAGGCCACCCCGACCCCGACGCCCCCTACTTCTTCTTGACCGGGCCCGTCGGGTCCGCCGGGTGCGGGGCCATCGGCAGCGCCGAGGCCAGGCGCGCCTCGCACAGCGCGACCAGCGCGTCGTAGCCCTCCTTGCCCATCAGCTCGGTCAGCTCGGGCCGGTAGGTCACGTAGACGGGGTCGCCCGCGCCGTGCGCGGAGGTCGCCGAGGTGCACCACCAGTGCAGGTCGTGGCCGCCCGGGCCCCAGCCGCGCCGGTCGTACTCGCCGATCGAGACCTGGAGCACCCGGGTGTCGTCCGGCCGGTCGATCCACTCGTACGTCCGGCGCACCGGCAGCTGCCAGCACACGTCCGGCTTGGTCTCCAGCGGCTCCTTGCCCTCCCGCAGCGCCAGGATGTGCAGCGAACAACCGGCGCCCGCCGCGAAACCGGGCCGGTTCTGGAAGATGCACGACCCCTCCCAGCGCCGGGTCTGCCGCTCGCCGTCCTCGTCCTTCTGCACCCAGCCCGACTCGGCGCCGACGTCGTGGAACTGCCACAGCTCCGGCGTCAGGCGCGCCACGTGCTCCGCGACCCGCTTCTCGTCGTCCTCGTCGGAGAAGTGCGCGCCGAGCGTGCAGCAGCCGTCGTCCGCGCGGCCCGCCTGGATTCCCTGGCAGCCGCTGCCGAAGATGCAGGTCCAGCGGGAGGTGAGCCAGGTCAGGTCACAGCGGAAGATCTGCTCGTCGTCGGCCGGATCGGGGAACTCCACCCAGGCCCGGGCGAAGTCGAGCCCCTTCTCGTCGGCGGCGGCCGACTTCTTGTTCTTGCTCGGCTTGGGCTTGCTGGCCTTCTTCGTATTGGGCACAAACCCAAGCCTAAAGGCCCCTTACGCCGCCCCTACGCGTTCGGCCCAGTAGCGTTTCGCGTATGAGACTCGGTGTCCTTGACGTGGGTTCGAACACGATCCACCTGCTGGTGGTGGACGCGCACCCCGGCGCGCGCCCCCAGCCGGCGCACTCCCACAAGGTGGAACTGCGCCTGGCGGAGCTGCTCGACGAGCGCGGCGCGGTCACCCCCGACGGCGTCGAGCGGCTCGTCTCGGTGATCGCGGGCGCCGCCCAGGCCGCCGAGGACAAGGGGTGCCAGGACGTCCTGCCCTTCGCGACCAGCGCGGTGCGCGAGGCGACGAACGCCGACGAGGTGCTGACCCGGGTCCGCGAGGAGACGGGCGTCGACCTCCAGGTCCTCAGCGGCGCGGACGAGGCCCGCCTGACGTTCCTGGCGGTGCGCCGCTGGTTCGGCTGGTCGGCGGGCAAGCTGATGGTGCTCGACATCGGCGGCGGCTCCCTGGAGATCGCCTCCGGCATCGACGAGGACCCCGACACGGCCGTGTCGCTGCCGCTCGGCGCGGGGCGGCTCACCGCGGGCTGGCTCCCGGGCGACCCGCCGGACCCGGCGGACATCAAGGCCCTGCGCCGGCACGTACGGGCCCAGATCGCACGGACGGTCGGCGAGTTCAGCCGGTCGGGCGCGCCGGACCACGTGGTGGCCACCTCCAAGACCTTCAAGCAGCTGGCCCGGATCGCGGGCGCGGCCCGCTCGGCGGAAGGCCTCTTCGTCCAGCGCGGGCTGACCCGCAAGTCCCTGGAGGAATGGGTCCCGCGCCTCGCGGAGATGACCACGCTCCAGCGGGCGGCCCTCCCCGGAGTCTCCGAAGGCCGCGCCGGGCAGCTGCTGGCCGGTGCGATGGTCGCCGAGGCCGCCATGGACCTCTTCGGCGTGGAGGAACTGGAAATCTGCCCCTGGGCCCTGCGCGAAGGCATCATCCTCCGCCGCCTGGACCACCTCCCCACCTGACCCGGCTGCCGGTCGGCTGCCCTCCGGGGGCGCCTCGAACGCCGGCGGGGCTGGTCCGGCCCGGCCGCATCCGGACCGCCGGGCACTTGGCGGGCGGAGCCCGGTGAGGGGTTCGGGGGGCTTGCCCCCGTACCCTGTCCCCGTGGCAGAACCAGTGCGCATCCCGGACGCGAAAGTCGCCCTCTCCACCGCCTCCGTCTACCCGGAGTCCACGGCGACCGCCTTCGAGATCGCCGCGCGCCTCGGCTACGACGGCGTCGAGGTGATGGTCTGGACGGACCCCGTCAGCCAGGACATCGAGGCCCTGCGCCGGCTCTCCGACCACCACCAGGTCCCGATCCTCGCGATCCACGCCCCCTGCCTCCTGATCACCCAGCGCGTCTGGTCCACCGACCCGTGGACCAAGCTCCAGCGCGCCCAGGCCGCCGCCGAGAAGCTCGGCGCGAGCACCGTCGTCGTCCACCCGCCGTTCCGCTGGCAGCGCCAGTACTCCCGCGAGTTCGTCTCCGGCATCTGGCGGATGGCCGACGAGACCGACGTCCGGTTCGCCGTGGAGAACATGTACCCCTGGCGCTACCGCGACCGCGAGATGCTCGCGTACGCGCCCGAGTGGGACGTCACCAAGGACGACTACCGGCACTTCACCGTCGACCTGTCCCACACCGCGACCGCCCGTACGGACGCCACCGCGATGATCGACCGGATGGGCGACCGGCTCGCCCACGTCCACCTCGCCGACGGAAACGGTTCCGCCAAGGACGAGCACCTCGTCCCCGGCCGCGGCACCCAGCCCTGCGCCGAGCTGCTGGACCGGCTCGCCCGCACCGGCTTCGACGGCCACGTCGTCATCGAGGTCAACACCCGCCGCGCGATGTCCGCCGCCGAGCGCGAGGCCGACCTCGCCGAGGCCCTCGCCTTCACCCGGCTGCACCTCGCCAGCGCGGGCACCGGCACCGGCCCCGGCACCAAGGTCCCGCGCCGATGACGGACGACGCGCCCGTCGAGAAGGTCCGCCGCCGCCGCGGCCCCGGCCGCCCCCGCCAGGACGAGGCCGACGACGGCCCCGGCACCCAGGAGCGGATCCGCCTCGCGGCCCGCTCGGAGTTCGCCGACCGCGGCTACGACAAGACGTCCGTGCGCGGGATCGCCAAGGCCGCCGGCGTGGACCCGGCGCTGATCCACCACTACTTCGGCACCAAGGACGACCTCTTCGCGGCCGCCATCGAGATGAGCATGGAGCCCGCCCTCGTGGTCCCCGCCATCGTCGGCGAGGGCCCCGACGGCATCGGCGAGCGCCTGGCCCGCTACTTCCTGGGCATCTGGGAGAACCCGGTCTCCCGCGCACCGCTGCTCGCCGTGATCCGTTCGGCGCTGACCCACGAGGCGGCCGCCAAGGTGCTGCGCACGCTGATCCTGCGCCGGGTCCTGGAGCGGGTCGCGGCCGACCTCAACGTCCCCGACCCCACCTTCCGCGCCGAGCTGGCCGCCTCCCACATGGTCGGCATCGCCCTGCTGCGGTACGTCGTCCAGGTCGAGCCGCTCGCCTCCGCCGACCCGGAGGACATCGTCGCGCTCGTGGCCCCCACCCTCCAGCGGTACCTGACCGAGGCGTGAGCCTCCCGTCCCGACATGCGGACACCCTGTCCGGATCCCGGGCGGCAGGCGTAGCCTCGTAATCTGAGCCATCCACGTGTCATCTATGGGGAGTGAACCCGATGCCCGAGCTGAGGTCCCGCACCGTCACCCACGGCCGCAACATGGCGGGCGCCCGCGCCCTTATGCGGGCGTCGGGCGTAGCGAGCGCCGACATCGGCAAGCCGATCATCGCGGTCGCCAACTCCTTCACCGAGTTCGTCCCCGGGCACACCCACCTCGCCCCGGTCGGCCGGATCGTCTCCGACGCGATCCTGGCCGCGGGCGCCGTCCCGCGCGAGTTCAACACGATCGCGGTGGACGACGGCATCGCCATGGGCCACGGCGGCATGCTGTACTCCCTGCCCTCCCGCGACCTCATCGCGGACTCGGTCGAGTACATGGTGGAAGCGCACTGCGCCGACGCCCTGATCTGCATCTCGAACTGCGACAAGATCACCCCCGGCATGCTGATGGCCGCCATGCGCCTCAACATCCCGGTCGTCTTCGTCTCCGGCGGCCCGATGGAGGCCGGCCAGGCCACCCTCGTCGACGGCACCGTCCGCAAGCTGGACCTCATCGACGCGATGGTCGACGCCTCCAACGAGAACGTCTCCGACGAGGACGTCCTGCGCATCGAGGAGAACGCCTGTCCCACCTGCGGTTCGTGTTCCGGCATGTTCACCGCCAACTCGATGAACTGCCTCGCCGAGGCCATCGGCCTGGCCCTCCCCGGCAACGGCTCCGTCCTCGCCACGCACACCGCCCGCAAGGCGCTGTACGAGAACGCGGGCCGCACGATCGTCGAGATCACCAAGCGCCACTACGAGCAGGACGACTACTCGGTCCTGCCCCGCTCCATCGCCACCCGCGAGGCCTTCGAGAACGCCATGGCGCTCGACATCGCCATGGGCGGCTCCACCAACACGATCCTGCACCTGCTGGCCGCGGCGCAGGAAGCGGGCCTGGACTACGACCTCAAGGACATCAACGAGGTCTCGCTCCGCGTCCCGTGCCTCTCCAAGGTCGCGCCGAACGTGGCGCCGGGCGGCACGTACTACATGGAGGACATCCACCGGGCCGGTGGCATCCCCGCCATCCTCGGCGAGCTGTACCGCGGCGGTCTGCTCAACAAGGACGTCCACACCGTGCACTCGGCCAGCATCGAGGAGTGGCTCGGCACCTGGGACGTGCGCAGCGGTACCGCCTCCGAGGAGTCGATCGAGCTGTGGCACGCGGCCCCCGGCTGCGTCCGCTCCGCGACCGCCTTCTCGCAGTCCGAGCGCTGGGACACCCTCGACCTCGACGCCGAGGGCGGCTGCATCCGCTCCGTCGAGCACGCCTACTCCAAGGACGGCGGGCTCGCGGTCCTGCACGGCAACATCGCGGTCGACGGCTGCGTGGTCAAGACGGCGGGCGTGGACGAGTCGATCTGGACCTTCGAAGGACCGGCCGTGGTCTGCGAATCGCAGGACGAGGCCGTCGACAAGATCCTCCGCAAGGAGATCAAGCCGGGTGACGTGGTCGTCATCCGCTACGAGGGCCCGCGCGGCGGCCCCGGCATGCAGGAGATGCTCTACCCGACCTCCTTCCTCAAGGGGCGCGGGCTCGGCAAGTCCTGCGCGCTGATCACCGACGGCCGCTTCTCCGGCGGTACGTCCGGCCTGTCCATCGGCCACGCCTCCCCGGAGGCGGCCTCGGGCGGTGCCATCGCCCTCATCGAGGACGGCGACCGCATCCGGATCGACATCCCGAAGCGTTCGATCGACCTGCTCGTCGACGACGCCACGTTGGCGGCCCGCCGCGAGGCCCTGGGCGGCGTCTACGCCCCGAAGAACCGCGAGCGCAAGGTCTCCGCGGCCCTGCGCGCCTACGCCGCCATGGCCACCAGCGCCGACAAGGGCGCCGTCCGAGACGTAACCCTCCTCGGCTGACCCACCCCCCGCGCCGGACGGGGCGGGCCCTCAATCGCCGGGCGGGCTCAAAGGCCCCGCCCCTTCCAGCCCCGCCGGCGTTTGAGGCGCCCCCGGAGGGCAGTGGACCGGTAGCCGGGCACTGACCACCGTGGCCTCAATCGCCGGCCGGGCTGGACATGCCTCCGGCGGGCCCTCAATCGCCGGGCGGGCTCAAAGGCCCCGCCCCTTCCAGCCCCGCCGGCGTTTGAGGCGCCCCCGGAGGGAAGGGGCGGGCGTGCTCAGGGGGTCAGTGCCACCCGCCGGGGTCGACGGCGAAGACCGAGCCGTCCGGCGCGGAGCCGAAGACGCGCCCGTCGGCCACCACCGGCGCAGGCCGCACCGGCACGAACGTGTTCGCCCCCGTAGCCATCCGCGGAGCGCTCTGCCCGACCAACCGCCCCCGCACCGCGTCCACCGCCAGCAGCCGCCCGTCCGCCGCCATGAGATGGACCCGCCCGTCCGCCGCCACCGGCCGCGACCCCTGACTGGCCGCCGTCTCCAGCCGCCACAACTCCCGCTCCGCGCCCACGGCCACCAACGCACCCCCGCTCGCGAAGGCGTACACCGTCCCGTCCGCCCCCACCCCGGCCTGCGCCTGCAACAGGCTCGTCGGCAGCAGCGTGCGCCGCTCGCCCCGGCTCCGCAGGTCGAGCCGTACCACGGAGTCCGTCACCATCCCGTCGCCCGCCAGCAGGTGCAGCGTCCCGTCCACCACCCCCACCGGCTCCAGCAGCCCCACCGCCCGGTGCTGCCAGCGGGTGGCGCCGTCGGCCGCCGCGAGGGCCAGCACCTGGGTCGACGTACCGTCCCCCGCGGGCGTGACGGCGTACACCTCCGAACCGTCCGCCGCCGCGACGAACTGCGCACCGGCGCCCGCCGACCGCTTCGTCCAGCGCACGGCACCGGTCGCCGCGTCGCGCGCCGTCACCTGCCCGTCGGCGGCCGCGACCAGCACCAGCGCACCCGCCGGTACGACGTCCGCGCCGCGCGGGGTGTCGGCCTTCCAGCGCTGCGCCCCCGTCGCCGGGTCGAGCGCCTGCAACAGGTGGCTGCCGGAGAGGTACACGAGGACGGAGCCGCCCCCGGGGAAGGGCGCCGGGTCCGCCGGACCCGTGACCCCCGCCGCCGACCACCGCACCGAGCCCGTCGCCGGGTCCAGCCGGACCGCCGCGAGACCGGGCGCCGAGCAGTAGAGGGCGTCGGTCATCCACCCGCAGGCCGGGATCCGCCGCGCGGCTCCGGCCGCGGCGGGGCTCACCGACCACGGCGTGATCCTGACCGGCGCGGCCCCGCCCGGCGCGCCGTCCAGCTGATCGGCGACCGTCCCGGCCGGGGTCTCCCGGAACTGCACGTACCCGCCGACCGCCCCGCCCGTGACCAGCAGCCCGGTCCCCAACACGGCGGCCACCCGCCACCGCGAGCGCCGCCGCCGCCCCGCGCGCCGCCCCGCTCCGGCACCCGGTGCCGGTCCGGACGGCGCGTCCGCGGAGAGCAGCCCGTCCCGCCTGTGCGTGACCGGCTCGGCCGCCGGATCCACCAGGGGGAGTCGAGGGCGCGGTATGAACGCCCGCGTGTCCTCGTTCGTCGGGTAGGCGGCCGAGCGCAGTACGGCGATCAGCTCGTCGGCGGTGGGCCGCGCGGCCGGGTCCTTCGCCAGGCACCGCGCGATCAGCGGCGCCAGCTCCTGCGGCACCCCCGTGAGGTCGGGCTCGTTGTGCACCACCTGGTACGCCACGATGTACGGGCTCTCGGAGTCGAACGGCCCGTGCCCGGTGGCCGCGTGGACCAGCAGCGCCCCCATCGCGAAGACGTCCGCGGCGGGCCCGACGTCCCGCGGCCGCTGGAACTGCTCGGGCGCCATGAAGGGCGGGGTCCCGATCAGCTTCCCGGTCTCGGTCCGCAGGTCGCTGTCGTAGGGGCGCGAGATCCCGAAGTCGATGACCTTCGGCCCGTCGGGCGCCATCAGCACGTTGCTCGGCTTGAGGTCCCGGTGGACCACCCCGGCCCGGTGGATGTCGCGCAGCGCCTCCGCGAGCCCGGCGCCGAGCCGACCGACCTCGGCCGGGTCCAACACCCGCTCGCGCACCCGCTCCGCGAGCGTCGGGACGTCGATGAACAGGGTGGCCATCCAGGGCCGTTCGGCGTCGGTGTCGGCGTCGACGACGGGTGCGGTGAAGGCGCCGCTCACCCGCCGCGCGGCGGCGACCTCCTGCTGGAAGCGGGCGCGGAACTCGGGATCCACCGCGTGCTGCGCGTGCACGATCTTCACGGCGAGCTTCAACCCGGACGCGGAAGTGGCCAGGTGGACGACGCCCATGCCGCCGGAACCGAGGACGGATTCCAGCCGGTACAGCCCGGCGTACTCCGGAAACCCGGACTGCTCAGCGCGCGCCGATCTCATCGCCCATCACCCCCGGGGGAGCCTAGTCGACGGTGCGTGCGATTCCGTAAGGGGCTGCTATCCTCCGCGAGTTGCCGGGCGCTACCGTCCGGTCGTGGTCGATATCCGGTCAATGGGGGAGAGCAGCATGGCGGTTGACGAGACGGCGGGCGCGGTGGAATCCCTGTCCGCGATGTCCGGTGACGCCGGTTACATGACGTTCCCGGTCGCGCCCGACTCGCGGGTGAACGTCCGCAGCGGCCCCGGCACCGGCTACCCGGTCAAGAAGGTCCTCCCGTACGGCGCATGGGTGAAGATCGACTGCCAGACCCCGGGCACGACGGTCTCCGGCCCCTACGGCACGTCGGACATCTGGGACTGCATCGGCAACGGCCTCTACGTCGCCGACGCCTACGTCAAGACGGGCAGCGACGGCTACGTGGCCACCCGCTGCGGCTAGGGCGTGTTTCGAAAGTAGCGCCTGGCTCGCGACGCCTGGTACCGCGCCTCGCGGCGTTGTCGGAACGCCCGATTACGTCCAGTAGGCGGG
>NZ_JBHWLC010000103.1:0-26547 GCF_042730635.1 Streptomyces sp. NPDC059917 | reverse complement strand
GGTGGGCTCGTTTTTTTTATTACCCCCCCGCTTTTGGGAGGGCCGCCCAACCCCCGCCGCCCGTCCTCTTTCGTGTGCGTACCGGGGTCAGGCGCGGGCGGTCGCGTCGTCCTCGTCGTCCGGGAGGCGCAGGACGCGCTCCAGGAAGAGGGCCGCGGCGACCACCGCGACGCCGGCCAGGACCGAGAAGCCCGCGTAGTAGGCCTGCTCGCGGCGGGCGGGCACGTCCAGGCCGTCCGCCAGGAGGAAGACCCCCACACCGCCGTACATGCCCGCCACGAGGGCCGCCACCAGCGCGCTGGCCTGCCCGAAGACGACCGCGCGGGCCGCCATCAGGGGATCCACGCCCTTGGCGCCCGGTCGGCGCTCGCGCTGGGCCTTGAGGCGGCCGCGCAGCGAGAGGGCCGTGGCGCACAGCACGGCGGCGATCACGGCGAGGACGACCGGGGCGGCCAGCGGCACCCCCGGCAGGGTCCCGTAGGCGTTCCACAGCCTGGCGCCGGCCCAGGACAGCACCCCGGCGACGGCGAAGATGCCCGCCAGGACGGCCGGCCTCAATTGCTTCACGTGCCCGTTCCCCGCTTTCTCAGCCAACAGCAGTGAACAGGCTAACGACTACTCCGGCAGGTGGAGTTCCAGGTCGGGGCGCGCCGTGACGCCGTCCAGACCGATTCCCGCCAGCAGTCCGGCGACCGGACCGCGCCCGGCGATCTCGGCCTCGGGGTCGACGTCCTGCCAGGGGGCCAGGACGAAGGCCCGCAGGTGCGCCCGCGGGTGGGGGAGGGTGAGCGCCGGGTCGTCGGAGACCACGTCGGCGTACGCGACGATGTCGACGTCGATCGTGCGCGGCCCCCAGCGCTCCTCGCGGACCCGGTCGAAGGCCTCTTCGATGGCGTGTCCGCGTTCGAGCAGGGAGGACGGCGGCAGCGTGGTCTTCACCCGGACCACGGCGTTGAAGTAGGACGGCTGGGAGCCGGGCTCGACGCCCCAGGGCTCCGTCTCGTACACGGTGGAGACGCCCTTGACCCGGAGGCCCGGGGTGTCGCCGAGGGCGTCGATGGCGCCCTGGAGGGTCTCCAGGCGGTTGCCGAGGTTCGCGCCGAGCGCGATGACGGCCCAGCGGGGGTTGGAGAGCGTGACGTCCGCCGCGTCCACCGTCTCGACGACGGAGGCGGGGACCGGCTGTACGGTCGGGTCGCTCTGTGCGTTCAGTCCGTTGTTCATGCGCGGCTCCGGGTGATCGTGATGGTCACGTCGTCGAAGGGGACGGTGATCGGCGCGTCGGGTTTGTGCACGACGACCTCCACCTGCGCGACGGCGTCGTGCTTGAGGCAGCGCTGGGCGATCCGCTCGGCGAGGGTCTCGATCAGGTCGACCGGCTCGCCCTGGACCACCTCCACGACCTCCTCGGCCACGACGCCGTAGTGCACGGTCTTGGCCAGGTCGTCGTCCGAGGCGGCCGGCCGGGTGTCGATGTGGAGCACCAGGTCGACGATGAAGGTCTGGCCTTCCTCGCGTTCCCGGGGGAAGACGCCGTGGTGTCCGCGAGCCTTGAGGCCGCGCAGCGCGATGCGATCCACGCGAATCACTCCTGCTTTCGTAGGTGCTGCCGTCCGGGACTCCCCGGGGCATGGGCCTGAGCCGAGTGCGGTCGGCGTCGTCCGGCTTCGAATTTACCTGCGATAAAAGGCAAACCGTGCCGACGGGGTCAGGAAGGGTCCTCGTCCTCGTCCTCGTCGGAGTCCGTGAGCACCGGAGAACCGTGGTGGGACCACAGCCGCCAGCCCTCCGATGTGCGACGGAACACATTCGTGGCGACGACCAGCTGTCCCACGAGGGGGCCCAGCTCGCCGCCGTCCTCGGCGGGCCCGCCGCTGAGGATGTTCTCGGTGCAGGTGACCACGGCCGTATCGGCTATCACGGCCACCTTGGTGTCGGTCAGGAAGAACTGGATGTACTCGGTGTGGCTCATGATCAGGGCGTACGAGCGCAGGACCTCGCCGCGGCCCGCCAGTACCGGCCAGCCCGGGTGGACGCAGGAGATCTCGTCCTCCAGCCACAGGGCCGAGAGCGCGTCGAAGTCCCCCTGCTCCATCGCCTCGTAGAAGGCCGTGTTGACCTCTTCGACCGCTTCGATGTCGGTACGGCTCACCGTGCCCCTTCCCCTGCGGGTCCGCCCGCCGTGCTGATCACTGCGCGGATCACAGTGCCCCTTCCACGGCGCGGGCCACCCGAACCGCGTCCGCCGTCGCCCGTACCTCGTGGACCCGCACCGCCCAGGCGCCCTCGTGGGCCGCGATGGCGGAGACGGCCGCGGTGGCCGCGTCCCGCTCGCGGGCGGGCGGGGGAGCGGACCGGGCGCCCGCCAGCACCCGGCCGAGGAACCGCTTGCGGGAGGCCGCGACCAGCAGCGGGAAGCCCAGCGCGCGCAGCTCGGGGAGGTGCGCGACGAGCGCCAGGTCGTGCTCGGCGTTCTTGGCGAAGCCCAGACCGGGGTCCACGAGGAGCCGCCCGGGGGCGATCCCGCCCTCGATGACGGCGTCGATCCGCGTCCGCAGCTCGGCGGTGACCTCGGCGACGACGTCGTCGTACACGGCGAGGCCGTTCATGCCGTCGCTGAAGCCGCGCCAGTGCATGACCACGAAGGGCACCTCGGCGGCCGCGACGGCCGCGATCATGCCGGGGTCGGCCAAACCGCCGCTCACGTCGTTGACCAGCACCGCGCCCGCCTCGACGGCCCGAGCGGCCACGGCGGCGCGCATGGTGTCGACGGACACGGAGACGCCCTCGGAGGCCAGGCCGCGCACCACGGGGACGACCCGGCGCAGCTCCTCCTCCTCGTCGACCCGGCTCGCACCGGGCCGGGTGGACTCGCCGCCGACGTCCACGAGGTCGGCGCCCTGGACCACCAGGTCCAGCCCGCGCTTGACGGCCGCGGTGGTGTCGAACCAGCGTCCGCCGTCGGAGAAGGAGTCGGGGGTGACGTTGACGACGCCCATGACCCCGCAGCGGTCCCAGTCGGGCAGACCTGTGACCGAGCCCCGGGCGGCGGCCCCGCGCTTGTTGTTCATAGGTCCAGGGTAGAGCTGCCCTGCGGATGACAGGGCCCCGGTGCCTGTCGGCTGCCGGGGCCCTGGTGTTCGTACGCGGGTGCGCACCGCGGTTACGCCGCCTGGACCTTGCGGTCCGCCTGGGAGGGCACGGTGGCGTCGTGGTCGTGCGCGCAGGTGCGGACCGGCTTCGGGCGCCGGCGGGCGGCGAAGAGGCGCGGCAGGGCCACCGTCACGAAGCCTTCCGCCTGCATCACGGCGAAGCCGATGCGGGGCAGGTCGCGGCTGCTGCGGTAGACCATGAAGCGCGGCTCCCAGCGGGGCCGGAACTTCTCGTTGAACTTGTACAGCGACTCGATCTGGAACCAGCGCGAGAGGAACACCAGCAGCCCGCGCCACATGCGCAGGACCGGGCCGGCGCCGATCTTCTCGCCGCGGGCGAGCGCCGCGCGGAACATCGCGAAGTTCAGCGAGACCTTCTCGATGCCCAGCCCGGGCGAGGCCTCCAGGGAGGCCACGATGAGCAGCTCGTTCATGCCGGGGTCGGCGGCGCGGTCGCGGCGCATCATCTCCAGCGACATGCCGTCCTTGCCCCACGGGACGAAGTGGAGGACGGCCTTGAGGTCGCCGTACGGGCTGGTCTCGCCCTCCTGGACGCGGTGGGCGGTGGCGATGAAGCAGTCGCCGTCGCCCGGGTCCCCGACCCGGCCCAGGGCCATGGAGAAGCCGCGCTCGGTGTCGGTGCCGCGCCAGGCCTCCGCGGCGCCGCGCACCTGCTCCAGCTCGTCCTCGGTCAGCTCGCTGACGCGCCGGACCTTGGTCGTGTAGCCGTTGCGCTCGATGCGCTTGACCATCTGGCGGACGTTGCGCATCGCGCGGCCGGAGAGGGAGAAGTCTTTGACGTCGACGATCGCCTCGTCGCCCAGCTCCAGGGCGTCCAGACCGGTCTCGCGGGTCCACACCTCGCCGCCGGTCTCGGAGCAGCCGACGACGGCCGGGGTCCAGGAGTGGGCCTTGGCCTCCTCCATGAACCGCTCGATCGCGCCGGGCCAGGCCTCGACGTCCCCTATGGGGTCGCCGGAGGCGAGCATCACGCTGGAGACGACGCGGTAGGTGACGGCGGCCTTGCCGCTGGGGGAGAAGACGACGGCCTTGTCGCGGCGGAGCGCGAAGTGGCCGAGCGAGTCGCGGCCGCCGTGCTTGGTGAGCAGCTCGCGCAGCTTGGTCTCGTCGTCCTCGGTGAGCCGCGCGGCCGGGTGCTCGGGGCGGAAGGCGAGGTACATGGTGGTCAGCGCGGTCAGCATGCCGAGCGCGCCGAGGGAGTAGCCGACGGTCCAGGACACCCGGCCGGCGTAGTCGACGGGACCCTCGAAGCCGAAGATGCCGTAGACGACGTGGGTGATCTGCTCGTACAGGCTCGGGTCGCCGACGACCTTGCCCGGGTGCGAGTTCACGATGACCAGGCCGAGGCCGATCGAGCCCGCGCTCATCAGGACGAAGTTCGCGAGGGCCTTCCAGCGGCTGCGCGGGTCCGGCAGCGCCTTGAATTCACCCTGGTGGCGCAGCAGCAGCGCGAGGAGCGCCGCGGCGAGCAGCACGCCGACGATCGAGTGCCGGTAGGTGAACTGCGCGACCGCGCCCGCGGGCAGCAGGACGACCGCGGCCCGCCAGGCCCGGCGCTTGCGGCGCTTGAGGCCGTGCGCGAGCAGGAGGAGCAGCACGCCCGCGCTGATCGCGAGGGCGGCGGCGAAGGGGCCGAGCGATCCGGGGATCACCTCGGTGAAGGCATGGATCCTGCTGTGCCGAAAGCGCGGGAAGACACCGGCGATGATGTCGAGGAAACCGACGATCATGACGGCCGTGCCTACCAGCCCGGGTACGGCCTCCGGTCGTGGCCCGCGAAGGATTCGGCGGACCCGACTCGGAACCTGTCCCGACTTATCGCCATCTATCCTGCTAGACATCGCTTCCCGTTGCTCCGCGAGAGATCATTGACCGAAGGCCCTGACAGCCTTCGGAGTGTGGTGCGTCCAGTAGGACGACGCGAAGGGGGAGCGGGTTCACTCCTTCTTCGGAAAAACTCGTCCTGCCACTCAGAAAGACGGCTTACTGCTCATGGGTCTCACCAGCAATCTGGTTCTGGCGCTGGCCATCATCGCCGGTGTGCTGCTGTTCGCGGCAACGGTCTGGTTCTGGCCGCGCCTCTCGGGCCGCACGTTCCGTGCGTACACGGGTCGCATCGCGCTCCTGCTCGCGACGCAGCTGGCGCTGTTCTCCGCAGTCGGCCTCGCGGCCAACAAGTCCTTCCTCTTCTACGGATCCTGGGCCGACCTCTTCGGCCAGGAGACCACGATGGGCAAGGTCGTCGACCACTCGATGAGCAGCAAGGACATCAAGGTCGTCGACAAGCAGAAGCTCGACGTCCCCGGGGGTGGCCGCCCGGCCGTCGGCGGGCAGATCCTGAAGGTCTCGATAGCGGGTGAGAAGTCGAAGATAACGAGCCCGGGCTACGTCTGGCTGCCGCCGGAGTACTTCCAGCCGCAGCACGCGAAGTCCAACTTTCCGGCCGGGATCGTCCTGACCGGCTACCCGGGCACGGCGGAGAACCTGATCAAAGGGCTGAACTACCCGATGACGGCCTTCAAGCAGGCCAAGGCGGGCAAGATGAAGCCGATGATCCTGGTCATGCTCCGCCCGACCGTCGCCCCGCCGCGCGACACCGAGTGCGTGGACATCCCGGGCGGTCCGCAGACCGAGACCTTCTTCGCGCAGGACCTGCCGCAGGCGATCCAGTCGACCTTCCGGGTCGGCAAGAAGGCCGAGAACATGGCCTTCATCGGCAACTCGACGGGCGGCTACTGCGCCCTGAAGATCGCCGCGCACCACCCGAAGACCTTCGGTACGGCCGTGGGCCTGTCCGCCTACTACGAGGCCCCGAACGACCCGACCACCGGTGACCTCTTCCACGGCGACGCCAAGCTCAAGGACCGCGCCGACGTGCTGAAGAGCCTGGCGGCCAAGCCGCCGACGGGCACGTCGTTCCTGGTCACCAGCAGTGAGAAGGGCGAGCCGAACCTCGGCGACACCCGCAAGTTCATCAAGGGCGTCAAGAGCCCGGACCGGGTCTCCTCGATCATCCTCGACAGCGGCGGCCACAACTTCAACACCTGGCGCCGCGAGATCGCCCCGATGATGGTGTGGCTGAGCGGCCGGGTCCAGGCCTGAGCCCGACCGCCGGCCGTGCGCGGCAGCGGTGAGCAGGGGTGGACCAGCAGTGCGCAGACCCGTGACCGGCCCGATGTGGCCGGTCACACGTCTGTGCGGGGCCGGTCGCGGGGCTGCTTGCGGGGCCGCTCGCACGTCCTCGCGGCCCGCCGGGCTCAGGCCCCCTGGAACTCCGCCCGGCGCAGTGCCCGGTGCACGCCCTCCGGAGTGAGCACGCCGACCAGCGCGCCGGACGCCGGATCCGTGACCCCGATCCGGCCCGAGTCCTCCTGGAGCAGCGCCGCCAGTGCCTCGCGCAGCGTCGCCCCCAGCGCCACCGACGCGGCGGGCTCGCCGTGCCCGTCCGCCGGGGCCAGGTCGGCCGCCGCGATCGCGGTCACCGCGAGCCGCTTGAGCCCCCGGTCGTTGCCCACGAAGCGGGCGACGTACTCCGTGGCGGGCGCGCCCAGCACGGCGGCCGGGCTCGCGAACTGCTCGATGGTGCCCTGGCCGTAGACGGCGATGCGGTCGCCGAGCCGGATCGCCTCCTCCAGGTCGTGCGTGACCAGCAGGATCGTCTTGTGCACGGACTTCTGCAGGGCCAGCAGGTCGTTCTGGAGCCGCTCGCGGACCACCGGGTCCACCGCGCCGAACGGCTCGTCCATCAGCAGCACCGGCGGATCGGCGGCGAGCGCCCGGGCCACGCCCACGCGCTGGCGCTGACCGCCCGACAGCTGCTGCGGGTAGCGGCCCCCGTAGGTGGCCGGATCCAGCCCCACCAGTTCGAGCAGCTCGGCCGCCCGGGCGCGGGCCTTCGCCTTCGGCGTGCCCACCAGCTGGGGAACGGTCGCGGTGTTCTCCAGCACCGTCTTGTGCGGGAAGAGGCCGACCTGCTGGATGACGTAGCCGATCCGGCGGCGCAGTTCGACGGGGTCGGCGGCCGCGATGTCCTCGCCCTTCAACAGGATCCGGCCGTCGGTCGGCTCGATCAGCCGGTTGACCATCTTCATCGTGGTCGTCTTGCCGCAGCCGGACGGGCCGACGAGGGTGACCAGCTCGCCCTCGGCCACCTCGAAGGACAGGTCCTCCACCGCGGTCGTTCCGTCGGGGTAACGCTTGGTCACATGCTCGAATCGGATCACCGCTCCATCTTTCCTCAACCGGGGGCGGGTTTTGTAAAGGGAGTGTTGCCCCGTTGCGAATGATTCCGGCCGTTGTCGGTGGCTGGGGTTATGGTCGCTGTACACGCGTTCGGCGAGCGGATCGGTGACGGGGGGTGAGCGCCATGGCCGGGCAGAACTGCCTGGTGGCGAACGACTGGATCTGTTGGGACTACGTCACTTCCCGCAGCCAGGAGCTGACCGACGCCACCCTGGAGCACGTCTGGATCACCGTGGTCTCCGTCCTCATCGGCGTCGCGGTCTCCGTACCGCTGGCCCTGCTGGCCCGTCGGGGCCGGCGTTGGGCCGCGCCGGTGCTGGGCCTGACCACCCTGCTCTACACGATCCCCTCGCTCGCCATGTTCTCGCTGCTGCTGCCCCTCTTCGGGCTGTCGGCCTCCCTCGTCGTGACCGGCCTGGTGCTCTACTCGCTGACGATCCTCGTCCGCAATGTCCTGGCCGGGCTGGAAGGCGTGCCGGAGGAGGTCCGCGAGGCGGCGCGCGGCATGGGGTACGGGCCGACCCGGCTGCTGTGGCAGGTCGAACTGCCGCTCGCGCTCCCGGCCCTGCTCGCGGGGGTCCGTATCGCCACGGTCTCGACGGTCGCGCTCACCACGGTCGGTTCGATCGTCGGCAAGGGCGGCCTCGGCAATCTGATCGCGCCCGCGGTCAACAGCTCCTTCAAGGCCCAGGTGCTCACGGCCTCCGTGCTGTGCGTGCTGCTCGCCCTGGTGGCGGACCTGTTGCTGCTCGGCGTGCAGCGGCTGGTCACCCCGTGGACCCGCGCCGTGCAGGAGGGCTGAGCCGATGGGAGTGCTGGCGGACGCCTGGGACTGGCTGGCGAACGGCGCCAACTGGTCCGGGGAGAGCGGTGTCTGGCACCGGCTCGCGGAGCACGCCTTCGTGAGCGGGGTGGCCCTCGCCCTGGCCTGCGCGGTGGCCCTGCCGATCGGGCTGTGGCTCGGCCACCTCGGCAAGGGCGGCGCCCTCGCCGTCAACGTGTCCAACGTCGGTCGGGCCGTTCCGGTCTTCGCCGTCCTCGCGCTGTTCATGGTCTCGCCGCTGCGCAGCGCGGGCTACGTCCCGACGATCATCGCGCTGGTGCTGTTCGCCGTGCCGCCCCTGCTCACCAATGCCTACGTCGGCATGCGGGAGGTGGACCGCGCGGTGGTGGAGGCGGCCCGGGGCATGGGCATGTCGGGCCGTCAGCTCTTCCTGCGGGTGGAACTGCCGCTCGCGCGCCCCCTGGTGATGACCGGTCTGCGCTCGGCGGCCGTCCAGGTCATCGCGACCGCGACGATCGCGGCCATGGTCGGCCAGGGCGGTCTGGGCCGCATCATCACGGCCGGGTTCAACACCTTCAACACCCCGCAGGTCATCGCGGGGGCCCTGCTGGTGGCGGCGCTCGCCCTGGTGGTGGAGGGGGCGCTGGTGGCCGTGGACCGGCTGCTGTGGCGTTCCGGGGCGCCGGCCCGCTGACCTCGTCTTCTCGTTCGTCCGTCCTCATTCCTGCTTCTCGACTCCTGAACGGAGCAACCATGGGCAAGACCACGCGCATCCTCGGCGCGACACTGGGTGCGGTGGCCCTCACCGCTTCGCTCTCCGCGTGCGGCGGTGACAGCCTGGAGAAGACGAAGGACGGCGGTTCCGCGTCCTCTTCCTCCTCCGACTCCTCGTCCTCCGGGGGCAAGGGCAAGCTGGTGATCGGCGCGGCCGGGTTCACCGAGTCGAACGTGCTGGCCGAGCTGTACGCGCAGGTCCTCAAGGACGCGGGGTACGGCACCTCGATCACCACGGTCAACAACCGCGAGCTGTACGAGCCGTCGCTGGAGAAGGGCGAGATCGACGTCGTCCCGGAGTACGCGGCGACCCTCGCGGAGTTCCTCAACGCCAAGGTGAACGGCTCCAAGGCGCCCGAGGACAAGCCGGTCGCCTCCAGCGACGTGACCGCCACGGTCGCGGCCCTGGAGAAGCTCGCGGGCCCGCTCGGGCTCAAGGTGCTCCCGGCCGGCGCCGCGGTCGACCAGAACGCCTTCGCGGTGACCAAGGAATTCGCGCAGAAGAACAACCTCAAGTCCCTTTCCGACCTGGGTAAGTCCGGACTGAAGGTGAAGATCGCGGCGAGCGACGAATGCACCGTCCGCCCGTTCTGCGCCGTGGGATTGAAGAAGACATACGGAATCGACATTTCCGGTATTGACCCCAAGGGCGTCGGCACCCCGCAGTCCAAGCAGGCCGTCAAGGACGGCGTCGACCAGCTCGTGCTCACCACGACCACCGACGCCACCCTCGACAGCTACGGCCTGGTGCTGCTGGAGGACGACAAGAAGCTCCAGAACGCCGACAACGTCCTGCCCGTGGTCAACGCCAAGGACGCCGGAACGCCGGAGGTCGCGGCCGCCCTCGACAAGCTCACCAAGGTGCTCACGACGGCCGATCTGGTCGATCTGAACCGCAAGGTGGACGCCGAGCGCGCCAAGCCCGCGGACGTCGCGAAGGCCTATCTGGAGTCGAAGGGACTGCTCAAGAAGTAACCCGGGAGCGGCCAAGGAGACGCGGGTCGCGAGCAGTTACGCGATTGATGGGCAAATGACGGGTAACTGCCCGGGAACAGATTGCCGGGCGGTTACCCCATGAGCCCCCTACGCCCTGTAAATTTCAGGCCATGCCCCGTGGACGCCACCGCAATCCCGAACCCCTGCACCGGTTGCTCACGCCGACGACCCTCGCAGGTGCCTCGATCACCAGCGCGGGCGTGGCCTGGCTGCTCGCGGAACCCGTGGCGCTACGGCTGCTCGTGGCCTTCGCGGGCGCGGCCGGAGTCACCGCCGCCGTCGTCATGCGCGCCTGGGACCGGGCGGCCGGTCGGCGGGTCGCGGAGCTGACCCGCGACCGGGTCAAGGACGAGTGGCGCACCGACGAGCGGATAGCCGAGCTGGAGTCCGACCTGGAGGAATCGCGCGCGCTGCGCACCAGGCTGGACGCCAAGCTGCGGGCCAAGCGGGTCGAACTGGCGGGCCTGCGGGGCGAGCACGCGGCGCTCCTGCGCCGGTACGCGACCGCCGAGACCGAGCGCGCGAGCGCCCTGGAAGGCCGGCGCCTGCTGGCCATCGAGGCCGCCGCGGCCCCGGCGGTCGCACCGAAGGTGCTCCCGGCGGTCTCCGAGGAGCGCACCGCGAGCGGCGCGCCCACCCCGGTCGGCTACGCCCGGGCCAACGCGGCCCTGGGCGCCCTCGCCCGCAAGGCGGAGGCCGAGGAGGCCGACCGGCCCGAGGTGCCGAAGCCCGGGGCGCGGACCGCCGGTCCGACCGCCCCCGCCGCACCGGGCGCGGTGGCGCCCGGCACCCAAGTGGAAGCCGCACGGGGAGCGGAAGCGGAATCCGGCGCCACCGGCGCCTCCGGCGTTGCCGCCGCCCCCGCCCGACAGCAGGCCGCCCCGCGGCAGCCGGTCGCGCGACCGGCCGCCCCGCAGCAGGCCGCCCCGCACACCCGGCCCGGCCCGACCGCCGCGGTCCCGGCCCGGCGGCTCGCGGCCACCGTGGCCCCCTACGCCGCGCAGCGCCGTACGGTCTCCCGGGTCGAGGGCGGCTTCGACTTCTTCGGCACCAAGACCGCGGCCCAGGCCCGCGCCGTGATCGAGGCGGTGCAGAACGAGGACCTCGCCGACGTCGTGGGAGCCGAGGTGCTGGCCGCGCACAAGGCCGAGTCGGTGGCGGACGCGGGCCAGGCGGAGTTCAAGCCCTCCACCCCCGAACTGCGCGCCGTGGGCCAGGTCATCGACCTGACCGCGCACGACGAGACCGAGCCGATCGACGTCGCGCAGCTGCGCACCGCGATCTCCTAGTCCCCGCCCCGGCCCGGTCCCGGTCAGCGGCCGAGCGCGTCGAACCAGCGGACCACCTGGGGGGCGGAGCGCACCGCCGTGCCCCGGTGGTCCGTCCCCGCACCCTGGTCCACCACCGGGGCGCGGACCCCGTGGCGCGCGAGGTCGGCGGCGCAGGAGCGGGCGTTGGCGATCGGCACGTCCCGGTCGCCGGCCGCGGCGTAGAGCCGCACGGGCGCGGCGGGCTTCCAGTCGCAGGCGTCGTCGTTCGCCGCGATCGCCGCCGCGAAGGCGCCGCTCGGGTGCCTGACCTGCTCGGCCCAGGCCGGGGTGAGCAGCTCGTCCAGGGTGGCCGGCAGCCCGGCGACCACCTCCTCCTCGGTGTGGCCGCCGTCGAACAGGCCCTCCAGGGTGCTCGCGTACGGGGCCTTGAACACCTCGGCGGGGTCCGCGTACAGCCGGTGCAGCTTGTTCTGCGCGGTCAGGTAGTAGGACAGGTAGAAGACGCCGGTCAGCGGGTCGATGCGGCCGTCGGTGAGCCCGGGCAGCTCCGCTCCGGCGATGTCGTACGGACCGGCCATCGGAGCCAGGCCGCGCAGCCGGAAGCCGGTCCGGACCGAGGACAGCTCGCGGCCCAGGGCCATCGCGACCTGGCCGCCCTGCGAGAAGCCGGTCGCGTACACGTCGCCGGTCAGCGGGCGCCCCAGCCGGTCCGCGGCCGTGCGGGCCGCCCGGAGCATGTCGAGCCCGGCGCTGACCCCGGACTTCGTGTCCATGTAGGGGTGGCCGCCGCTCCCGCCGCCCAGGCCCAGGTAGTCGGGCGCGGCGACCGCCCGCCCGGCGGCGGCGTGCAGGTAGGGGGTGATCCGGCCGAAGTCGCCGGAGCCCGAGGGGGCGTCGTCCCGGAAGACCGTGGTGCCGTGCGTGTCGGAGACCAGGTCGAGGCGGTGCGGGCCGCCGCGCGGCAGCACCAGGAGCCCGGTGGCGGTGGTCGGTCGGCCCTGGGGCGTGATCGTCGCGTAGGTCAGGCGGTAGGCGCCGACCCCGTGGCGGACGGTGTCGGAGCCGATCCCGATGGTCCCGACGTACGCGGCGACCTGGTCGCGGGTCAGTTCGGCGAGGGGGGTGACGGAGATCAGGGTGCCGCGGGCACCGGTGGGCGCGGCCGTCGCGGCGGTCGGGGCGGCGGGGGTCGTGGCGGCGAGGGCCGCCGGAGCCGCGACGCCCCCCAGCACGGCGGCCAGGGCCACGGCGGCGGCGCCGCGTCGCAGCCACGGATTCTTCGCTCTCTTCGCTCTCTGCGTCGTCATGCGTCGAAGCTATTTCCACCGCCCGCGCGTCGACATCCGGGCGGCCCCCGGTCCCGGTCGGGGGCTTGCCCCCGCCCGGTCACCCTCAGAACAGGGGGAGTTGCCCCGGATGCTCCGCGAGCACGAACCCGTCGAGCGTCGGCGCCGACGCGCCCAGCACCACGCGCGCCCGCGAGCCCGGGCAGGAGACCAGCTCGCCGCGGCCGCCCGGGGGATCGTGGCGGGCGATCCGACCGGCGGTCACGGCGCAGTCGCGTCCGCAGGTGGGGCAGGCGCGGCGGGGTGAGTGGGACATGGCCCCAGTCTGCCCCCTCGCACCGACATCGCCCTCCCCCGCGGCCGCCGCGCGCCTACGCCTCCTGCTGCTGCTTCTCCCCGCGGTCCACCGGGGCGGTCGCCCGCGCCCACAGCGCGGCCCGGTCCGCCGCGTCCAGGTCGTCCAGCTCCCGCCCGAAGACCGCGGCCAGCACCTCGAAGAACTCCTCGGGGGTGGCCAGCTCCCGCTTGACCGGCTCCGTGTGCGCCTCGACCCGGCTCAGGGTGCGCCCGCGCAGCACGTCCATCCCGGTCGCGTCCCGGCGCAGCGCGGCCAGCGTCCGGACGAAGCCGGAGTCGGCGGCGGTGGTGAGCCGGACGTGCTCGGCCGCGAAGTCCGCCATCGTCGCCGTGGCCGAGCGGAAGTTCATCACGGGGAAGGGCCCGCCCACGTTCTCGAAGCTCCAGCCCGCGCCGTTCTTCAAGGGGGTGAGGGAGTAGTCGAAGCCGCCCTGCGTCCAGCGGCCCTCGCGCAGCGGGAGCGGCTCGTACGGCCCGTCGCCGAGCCCGGTGTCCACGAAGAACGCCCCGCCGCCCACCCGGACGCTCAGCGCGAGGTGGTTGCCGCTGACCTTCCGGGCGGCGCGGTCGTCGTACACGCCGCCGACGTGCCGGGCGACCTCGTAGCCGAGCGCCTCCAGGAGCAGGGCGAAGGCGCCGTTGAGGTGGAAGCAGTAGCCGCCGCGCCCGGCGGCCAGTCGGCGCGCGGAGCCCTCGGGGTCGATGCCGGGCGGCCGTCCGAGCTGGATGTCCAGGTTCTCGTAGGGGACGCGCTCGACGTGGGCGCGGTGCAGCGCGAAGAGCGCGTCGACGCCGGGCGGCCCCGGCTCGTCGATGCCGAGCCGCCGCAGGTACGCGCCCACCACTGCTGGGCTCAGGCCGGAGGTCATGGCCCCCAGCCTGCTGGCTCGCCCTCTGCTTGTCGATCAGACTTTCGGACCAGGACCGGGGCCGCGACTACTTGTCGATGTCACCGACGACGAAGAAGAGCGAGCCGAGGATGGCCACCATGTCCGCGACCAACTGCCCCGGCAGCAGGACGGCCAGGGCCTGGATGTTGTTGAAGGACGCCGAGCGCAGCTTCAGCCGGTACGGGGTCTTCTCGCCCTTGGAGACGAGGTAGTAGCCGTTGATCCCGAGCGGGTTCTCGGTCCAGGCGTACGTCTCGCCCTCCGGCGCCTTGAGCACCTTCGGCAGGCGCTGGTTGACCGGGCCGGGCGGCAGCTCCTCCATCCGGTCCAGGCAGGCCACCGCGAGGTCCAGCGCGTTGTGGGTCTGGTCCAGCAGGCACTCGAACCGGGCCAGGCAGTCGCCCTCGGTCCGGGTGATCACCTTGAGGACGTCCTGGAGCTCGCCGTAGGCGAGGTAGGGCTCGTCGCGGCGCAGGTCGAAGTCCACGCCCGAGGCGCGGGCGATCGGCCCGGAGACGCCGTACGCGTGCACCGCCTCCGCCGACAGGACGCCGACCCCGCGGGTCCGGCCGCGGAAGATCTCGTTCCCGTGGACCAGGTCGTCGTACACGTGCATGCGCGAGCGGACGTCCGCGATCGCGGCCCGGGCCCGGCCGAGCCAGCCCGCCGGGAGGTCCTCCTTGAGGCCGCCGACCCGGTTGAACATGTAGTGCATCCGGCCGCCGGAGATCTCCTCCATGACCGCCTGGAGCTCCTCGCGCTCGCGGAACGCGTGGAAGATCGGGGTGATCCCGCCGAGCTCCAGGGGGTAGGACCCGAGGAACATCAGGTGGTTCAGCACCCGGTTCAGCTCGGCGAGCAGCGTGCGCATCCACACCGCGCGCTCGGGCACCTCCATGCCGAGCATCCGCTCGACGCCCATGACCACGCCCAGCTCGTTCGAGAACGCGGACAGCCAGTCGTGGCGGTTCGCGAGCATCACGATCTGGCGGTAGTCCCGCGCCTCGAAGAGCTTCTCGGCGCCGCGGTGCATGTAACCGACCACGGGCTCGGCGGAGATGATCCGCTCGCCGTCCAGGACGATGCGCAGGCGCAGCACGCCGTGCGTGGAAGGGTGCTGGGGGCCGATGTTGAGCACCATGTCGGTGCTTTCCGCCGCCCCGCCGATGCCGACCGTGGTCTCCGTCATGGGCGCATTCTCGCAGCCGAAGGGGGTGGCTTGTCGATCGGGCCGGGCGCCACCGGCCCGGCCCGATCGACGGGCCGCGCCCCTAGGGTGGGGGGATGGAAACGGGGACGACGCGGGAAACGAGCGGGCCCGAGTGGGTGGGGCTGCCGCGAGGGCTGCTCTCCCTCCGGCGGCTGCTGCTGGTGATCTGGTTCGGGCTGCTCGCCGTCGCCACGGGCGTTCTGCTCGGGCTGCTGGTCGGGCCCGCGTGGGCGGCGTTCGCGCTGGTCTGGATAGCGGCGACGGGCTGGTGCTGGGTGCTGCTCGGGCGCAACTGGCGGTCCTGGAAGTACGCCGAGCGCGCCGACGACCTGCTGATCAGCCGCGGGGTGATGTGGCGGCAGGAGACGGTGGTCCCCTACGGGCGGATGCAGCTGGTCGAGGTGACCTCGGGGCCGCTGGAACGCCGCTTCGGGCTGGCGTCCGTACAGCTGCACACGGCGGCCGCGACCACCGACGCGACCATCCCCGGGCTGGACCCGCGGGAGGCGGAACGGCTGCGCGACCGGCTGACCGAGCTCGGCGAGGCAAGGTCGGCGGGTCTGTGACGCCGCCCGTCGAGCGCCGGCTGCACCCCTTCACCCCGCTGCGCCGCGCCTGGGTGCCGCTCGGCGGCATCGGCGGCGTGATGGTCCAGCAGGGCGAGCGCGCGCAGGAGTGGGCCGCGGACGCCGCCCACGACCTCGGCAGTGGGCTCGGGGTGCTCGTGGTGCTGGCGGTGGTCGCCGCGGCGGGCCTCTACGGCTTCTTGAGCTGGCGCTTCACCTATTACGCCGTCACGCCGACGGAGCTGCGCATCCGCACCGGGCTCTTCTTCCGGCGCACCGCGCACATCCGGCTCGACCGCTTGCAGGCCGTCGACGTCACCCGGCCCCTGCTGGCCCGGATCGCCGGGGTCGCGAAGCTCAAGCTCGACGTCATCGGCACGGACGACAAGGACGAGCTGGCCTTCCTGTCCGAGAAGGAGGCCGTGGCGCTGCGGGCCGAGCTGCTGGCGCGGGCGGCCGGTTTCGCACCGGAGGAGGCGGCGGAGGTCGGCGAGGCGCCGGTCCGCGAACTGCTGCGGCTGCCGACCCGGCAGCTGGTGGAGTCCCTGCTGCTGAGCATGGGCGTGTGGGCCGCGATCGCGGGCGGGCTGGTGGCGCCGGCCGTGGTGTTCTGGCTCAGCTCCAACCTGTGGGCGGCGGTCGTCACCCTGGTGCCGTTGCTGGGCACGGTGTGGGGGCGCAGCCTCGGTCGGTTCCTGGCCGAGTACGACTGGACGGTGGCCGAATCGCCCGACGGCCTGCGGCTGGACCACGGGCTCGCGGACCGGGCGCACGAGACGGTGCCGCCGGGGCGGGTGCAGACCGTGCGCATCGTGGAACCGCTGCTGTGGCGGCGGCGGGACTGGGTACGGGTGGAGCTGGCGGTGGCCGGGTCGAAGAACGACGTCCTGGTGCCGGTGGCGCCGCGGGCGGCGGCGTACGCGGTGGTCGCGCGGGTGCTGCCGGGGGTGGACCTGAACGGGCTGGAGTTCTCGCCCGCTCCGCGCGGGGCGCGGTGGGTGGTGCCGGTGTGGTGGAAGGGGTACGGCCTCGCGGTCACCCCGGAGGTCTTCGTGGCCCGGCACGGGAGGCTGTGCCGGCGTACGGAGATCGTGCCGCACGCGAAGGTGCAGAGCGTGCGGCTGACGCAGGGGCCGTGGTCCCGGGCGTGCGGGGTGGCCGACGTGCACGTGGACACGGGGGCGAACGCGATGGTGACGGCGCGGCTGCGGGGTGCCGCCGGGGCGGCCGCCCTCCTGGCCGCCCAGGCCGTCCGCTCCCGCACCTCCCGCGCCACGTCCCGCCCGGACCGCTGGATGACCTGACCCGCCTCAGCCCCGCCGGGGGTGCCTCCGGCGGCGCCTCAAACGCCGGCGGGGCTGGATGTGGCCGGGGTGGTGCCCTTTGTGCCGACGGCTGTGCCCGCGGGGCGGATGTGGCTGGGCCATTTCAGCCCCGCCGGCGTTTGAGGCGCCCCCGGAGGGGAGTCGGACCGTTGGGCGAGTGCGTGCCCGGTCCCCCCGGTGGGCGGGGTTACGGGGTCGGGCCGCCGCCGGCGCGGACCAGGCCCGATTCGTAGGCCAGGACGACGACCTGGACCCGGTCGCGGAGGTTCAGCTTCGTCAGGATGCGGCCCACGTGGGTCTTGACCGTGGCCTCCGACAGGACCAACCGCGCCGCGATCTCCCCGTTCGACAACCCCTGCGCCACCAACAGCATGACCTCCCGCTCGCGCTCGGTCAGCCGCTCGACGTCCTTGTTCTGCGGCTCGGCCGAGGTGGTCGGCAGCATCGGGGCGAAGCGGTCCAGGAGCCGCCGCGTGGTCGACGGCGCGACCACCGCGTCACCGGAGTGCACCGAACGGATCGCCGCCAGCAGCTCCGCCGGCGGCACGTCCTTCAACATGAAGCCGCTCGCACCGGCCTTCAACCCCGAGAAGGCGTACTCGTCGAGGTCGAAGGTGGTCAGGATGATCACCTTGGGGTGCTCGTCCGGCTCGCAGATCCGACGGGTCGCCTCGACCCCGTCGAGCTTCGGCATGCGGACGTCCATGAGGACCACGTCCACCTTCGTGGCCCGCAGCACCTCCAGCGCCTCCAGCCCGTTGCCGGCCTCGGCCACCACTTCCATGTCCGGCTGGGCGGCGAGCACCATCCGGAAACCGGTGCGCAGCAGCACCTGGTCGTCGACGAGCATCACGCGGATGGACATCAGTTACCTCGTCCTCATCGTCATCTTCGGCACCGTCGCCGTCACTTCTTGAGCGGGAGCAGCGCGCTGATCCGGAAGCCGCCGCCGGGCCGCGGCCCCGCGTCCAGGGTTCCGCCGACCATACCGACCCGCTCGCGCATGCCGATCAGGCCGTGCCCGGCGCCGTCCGCGCCGCCGTCCTCGTACAGCTCGTGGGCCGCGCCGCGTCCGGTGTCCTCGACGAGCAGGCCGAGCCCGTCGTCGAAGTAGACCAGCCGGACGCTCGCGCTGGCATCGGGTCCGCCGTGCTTGCGGGTGTTGGTGAGGGCTTCCTGGACGATCCGGTACGCCGTCAGCTCGACGCCGGTCGGCAGCGGGCGCGGGGCACCCTCGACCTTGAAGTCGACGGTGAGTCCGGCCGTACGGACCTGCTCGACCAGCACCTCGATCTGTTCGACGTCGGGCTGCGGCACGTAGTCCTCGGACTCCTGCGGTTCGCCGGTGCGCAGGACGCCGAGTAGGCGGCGCATCTCGGCGAGTGCCTGGCGGCCGGTGCCGGAGATCGTCTGGAGGGCTTCCTTGGCCTGTTCGGGGGCGACGTCCATGACGTAGGCGGCGCCGTCGGCCTGGACCACCATCACCGACACGTTGTGGGCGACGACGTCGTGGAGCTCGCGGGCGATCCGGGCGCGCTCGGCGGCCACGGCGATCTTGGCCTGGGCGGCGCGTTCGCCCTCCAGGCGTTGGTTGCGCTCGATCAGCTGGGCGTAGTAGGCCCGCCGGGTGCGCAGGGAGTCGCCGAGCACCCAGGCCAGCGCGAAGGGCACGATCAGCATGAGGACGAAGAAGACGTCGGCGTAGACGTCGTTCTTGTCGACGCCCCAGCGCAGCCCGGTGACGGGGGAGGCGAGCAGCCCGAGGCCGAGCGCGGTCCGGGAGATCCAGCGCGGCACGTCCCCGGCGGCGACGGTGTAGACGATCACCAGCATGGCCAGGTTGGCCAGGTTGGGCTGGGAGCCGGTGGCCAGCTGGTAGGCGCCCGTACCGACGGTGAGCCACAGCATGGGGACGGTCCACCTGCGGCGCAGGGACACGACCGCGCACAGCGCGAACACGGTCGGGGCGGCGATCAGCCGCTCGCGCGTCGTGTTGTAGCTCCCGGCGACCTGCAGCATGGCCATCCCGAAGAGGAGGACAGCCCAGAAGCTGTCGACGCCCGTCGGGTGTCTGCGGAGGAAATCGTAGAGGCGCTGCACGTAACCCAGAGTAGGGACAGTGGATAGGTGCTGGAGTCAACCACAGGTGCGATCCGTGCGTGGGAGGTGTACTCCCGAAGGTGGAGGCGGCCTTAGCCTTTGCGTCGTGGGAACTCAGGGTGAAGGCATCGGTACGCGCGGGGGCGAGGGCGCGGGGCCGGTGCGGTGGCGGGTCGCGATGGAGGCCGCGTTGTACGGCCCCGGCGGTTTCTACGTCCGTCCGGGCGGCCGGGGTCCCGCCGGGCACTTCCGCACCTCCGTGCACGCCTCCCCGCTGTACGCGGCCGCCGTGGCCCGGCTGCTGTCGTGGGTGGACGCGGAGCTGGGGCGTCCGGAGCGGTTGGACCTGGTCGACGTGGGCGCCGGGCGCGGCGAGCTGCTGACCGGGGTGCTGCGGGCGCTGGAGCCGCGGGTGGCGGCGCGGGTGCGGGCGTACGCGGTGGAGCGGGCCGGTGAGCCGGAGGGACTCGACCCGCGGATCCGGTGGGTGGCCGAGCCGCCCACCGGGGTGAGCGGGCTGCTCTTCGCCAACGAGTGGCTCGACAACGTCCCGCTGGACGTGGCGCGGGACGGCCGGTACGTGCTGGTGGCCCCCGACGGTACGGAGTCCCCCGGCGGCCCGCTGGAGCCGGCGGACCGGGAGTGGCTGGAGCGGTGGTGGCCCGCGGAGCCGGGGGCGGGCGGCCGGGCCGAGATCGGTCGGCCCCGGGACGAGGCCTGGGCGGCGGCCGTGGCCGGGCTGGAACGCGGCCTGGCGGTGGCGGTGGACTACGCGCACGCCCGGGAGGCGCGGCCGCCCTTCGGCACGCTGACCGGTTTCCGCGCGGGACGGGAGGTGCCTCCCGTCCCGGACGGCTCCGCCGACGTCACCGCGCACGTCGCGCTGGACGCCTGCGCGGGTCCGGGGGCGGTCCTGCTGACCCAGCGCGCGGCCCTGGCCGCGCTCGGGGTCTCGGGGGCCCGTCCGCCGCTGTCGCTGGCCTCGACGGATCCGGCGGGGTACGTCCGGGCTCTCGCGGCGGCGGGGGAGGCGGCGGAGCTGACGTCCCGTGGGGGCCTGGGCGACTTCGGGTGGCTGGTCCAGCCGGTGGGCCTCGCGGCCTGGCCGGGGTGAATCCGCCTGGGCCCTGTCCGGTCCGGCCGCTGCGCGGGGCGTTCCCCCAGCCGCCCCTTCCCGAATCCGGGCTCCGCCCGGACCCGGTCCTCGATCGCCGGACGGGCTGAGAATCCAGCCTCGCCGGCGATCGAGCCCCGGGAGGGTTACTCCGTCACGCCGTCGTGGCCCGCGTGGAGGCCGCCACCGCTGCCCTGGCCGTTGGTGGGCTGGGACGCGACCGGCTGGGCCAGCGGCGCCAGGTCGTAGGCGTAGTGGCCGACGGCGTTGGCGATGACGTCGACGTTGATGTCGAGCGCCTTCTGGTCGATGTTGGTGATGTCGTCACCCTTGCCGTGGTAGTTCACGTCGTAGGCGACCCCGGCGGTCCCGCCGAACTTCGCGGCCTGCTCCGGCGTCTTGATGCCCTCGGCGCCGGTGAAGGTGCCGCCGGAGGGGATGCCGACCGCGATGAAGGGGCCGTAGTCCGAGCGGCCGGAGAAGTCCGTGCCCTCGTGGGGGACCTTCTTGGAGTCGAGGAAGTCGGTGATCCCCTTCTCCAGCTGGGCCGAGCCCGCCGGGCCGGGGCCCGCGCCGGTGGCGTCCGAGTCGTCGCCGTCGTAGACGAAGTACGCGGAGTTCGGCGAGGCGATCATGTCGAAGTTCAGGTAGAGCTTGATCTGCTTCTGCTGCTCGGGGGTGAGCGAGGCGACGTAGGCCTCGGAGCCGAGGAGGCCGTACTCCTCCGCCGACCACCAGGCGAACTTCACCTTGTTCTTGATCTTCGACTGGCTGCTCGCGAGTCGCTGCGCGACCTGGAGGATGCCGGCCGAGCCGGAGCCGTTGTCGTTGATGCCGGGGCCCGCCGCGACCGAGTCGAGGTGCGCGCCGAGGAAGACGGTGTTGTTCGCGTCGCCGCCCTTGGTCTCCGCGACGACGTTGTAGGTCTTGCGGTTCTCGCGCAGCTCGCGCACGTCCAGGGTGACCTCGACCGGAGCGCTCGCCAGGTCGGCGACGAGCTTCTCGCCGTCCGCCTGGGTGATGCCGCCGGTGGGGATCTTGCCCACGTTCGGGTCGCCCAGGGTGCCGTTCAGCCCGCCCTCGGTGTTGTTGTAGATGATCGCGCCGACCGCGCCGGCCGCGGCCGCGTTGGTCTGCTTGACGGCGAAGGTGCAGCCGCCGCGCTTGACCAGCGCGATCTTGCCGGTGAAGGCGCCCGCGGCGAAGTCGCCGGGCTCGCAGCCGTTGGTGCCGTCCGCGTCGACCGGTGCGGCGGCCAGCTGGGCGGTCACGCCGCCCGCGGGGCTGTTGGCCGTGTAGGTCATCAGGTGGATCGGGACGTCGTGGGGCGCGGCGCCGTTCACCTTCAGGCTCTGGGCGACGGCCTCGACGTACACGAAGTCGAACTCGTTCTTCGTGACCGTGTACCCGGCCGCCTTGAGGACCTGGCTGATGTAGGTGGCCGACTGCTCGTGGCCCTTCGAACCGGCCACCCGGGTGCCGTTGTTGTAGTCCGCGATGGACTGCAACACCTTCAGGTGGTTGTAGGCCCCCTTGCCCGTCGCCTCGGCGACCAACTTCTTGGCCAGTGCGTCACCCTGCGCGGCGTCGCTGACCGGGTTGGAGGCGGTGGCTCCGGCCGGTCCCGCGAGGAGCAGGGGCGAGACGAGCGCTGCGGCCGCCAGGGCGGCGGTGGCTGCGGCTATACGGCGTGAGGGCATGCAGAAGTCCTTTCACGACAAGCGGGGCAGACGGGTAATCAGGCAGGCAGAAGCCTCTGGTGGAGCTGTGAAGAAGCTGTGTGGCTGATGCGACGCACGTTAGGCAGCAAAGAGCCGCTATGGCCAGAGTTTTCGCCGATTCCGGTTTATGAATTCCGTATATCGGTACGTCGATACGGGCCCGGCCGACGAATTTCGGCCAGTCCCGGACACCTCGTCCGACCAGGTGTTACCGCAGGATCCCCTCGATGAAATCCGCACCGATCCGGGACACCGTGGCCAGATCCAACTCGTGTTGTACGTAGCGCCCTTGACGCCGCGTCCGCAGCAGCCCGGCCTTCTTCAGCACGGACAGATGGCGCGACACCTCGGGCGCGGATATCCCGTACACGGTGGCCAGTTCGCTCGTCGTATACGAGGCCCGTGCCAGGCTCCGGCACAGCCGCATCCGCATCGGATGGGCCAGTGCCTCCATCCGCCGCTGGAGCAGTTCCACCGATCCCGGGGAAGAGGTGAGTTCGGCCGAACCGATCGGATAGTGGACCACCGGACGCCAGCCCGGCGCGTGCAGCACCAGCAGGTGCGGCCAGCCGAAGTTGGTCGGGATGAAGACCAGCCCGGTCCCGGCCCGCGTATCGGTCGCCGTCGCCGAACCGTGGACCATCTTGTCCACGGTGACCGTCGTCCCGGCCGGGTCCAGGCTCAGCGCCGCCGAGACCTCCTTGAGCGCGACGGCCAGCCCCTTGTGCCGCAGCACCTCCGCCTTGTGCCGGGCGTCCGCGCTCTGGCGCGGCTCGATCCGCCGCCAGGTGTCGGCGAAGAACGCCTCGTCGCAGTCCTCCAGCAGCCGCCGCAGCCACACCCGGACCCCCGTCGGGTCGTCCAGCAGCCGCAGCGAGAACTCCAGCTGGCGCGGGCCGCGCGCGGCGGCCGTCTCCAGCGCCTTCGCCCGGGCCGCCGGGTCGGTCAGCGGCGACACCGCGGTGCCCTCGTTGTAGAGCGACAGCCAGCAGTGCTCCAGGGCGGCCAGCACGAACCGCTCGTCGTCCATCCGGTCGAGCACGTCCAGCTCCTCGGCGAGCGTCGCCGCCGGCAGCCCGGTGCCCCCGGGCACCCCCGCGAAGGGCATGAAGACGTCCGCGAAGGAGCTGCGCCACATGAAGTCGCCCTCCAGCAGCCGGTCGGCCAGGCACGGGTCCAGCGAGGCGGTGGTGGCGGTGGTCCAGGAGTGCAGCCCCGGGTGGTGGGCGGGCTGCGAGAGCGCGTGCAGCGCCATGCACAGCTCGGCCAGTGGCGAGGGCGCGAAGGAGATGCGCTCGGTGGGCAGGCCGGCGATGTCGATGGTGACGCTCATATGTCCATTCTGGCCGGTCAGCGGAGGTATCGGCCGCCCTGCGCACGCCGACTGTGGGCCGATTGACGGCACGCGTCAATCGTCGGGCGCGATGCGGCCGATCGGGTGAGGGTGAGGGACATGACCGCCACCGAGCAGTACCTCCTCGACACCTTCCGGGCCACCCAGCACCGCACCCCGATGCCGCCCGAGCCCGGCCGCCACGACCTCGCCGAGCTGCGCGCCGTCCGGGACCGCGCCCGCTTCCGGGCCGTACTCGACGGCCGGGCCGCCCGCCACCCGTGGCGCGCGGCCCTGGGCCGCACGACGGACCGGCTGCTGGACCGCCTCGCGCCGGGCCGCCCGCGCCGCGGGACGACCTGCTGAGCCCGGGCGGCCCGGGACCGCCGACGGCCCGGGCTCCCCGGCGCGGGCGGGGGAGGGGGGATCAGCCCTTGCCGAGCCCCTCGATCCGCTCCACGAAACCGCGCACCGCGTCCCGGACGTCCTGCTCCGTCCAGGACAGCCCGTCCTGGGCGACCGTCAGCTCCGCCAGCGCCGTCCCGGGCGGGCCCTCCGCCCACCAGCGGCCGAAGAGCTGGGTCCCCGTCTCCTCCGCCAGCCGCACCGACGCCTCCGTCAGCGCGTCCGCGTCGTACGCCGCCCACACGTGGAACTGGTGCGTCACCGGCACCTCCGGCTGGATCCGCACCCACGGCAGCCCGGAGGCGTCGAAGCCCTCCCGCAGCGCCCGCGCGACCACCTTGGCGTGCGCCACGTACGACGGCAGCTTCGGCAGCTCCCGCTCCAGCCCGGCCAGCGCGCTCAGCACCTGCGGGTACTGCCGGTAGACCTGGCCGCCGTAGCGGTGGCGCCAGATCCGCGCCTCCTCGATCAGCGTGCGCGGCCCGGCCAGCACCGCCCCGCTCAGCCCGCCCAGCGACTTGTAGAAGGAGACGTACACGCTGTCGGCGAGCGCCGCGATCTCCGGCAGCGTCCGGCCGAAGTGGACGGTGGTCTCCCACAGCCGCGCCCCGTCGAAGTGGATGACCGCGTCCCGCTCCCGGCCCGCCGCGACCAGCTCCTCCAGCTCCTCCCACGTGGGCAGCAGGAACCCCGGATCGCGCAGCGGCAGCTCCACCATCAGCGTGCCGAAGGGCTCCGGGTGCTCGCGCACCTCCGCGGCCGTCGGCTGGCGCGGCTCCGTCGTCGGGTACACCGTGCGCAGCCCCGACACGACGGGCAGCGCGGCGTCCTCGTGCCGCTCGGGGTGGCTGCGCGGGTGGAGGGCCACCACCGGATTGCCCGTACGGCCCGCCCAGCAGCGCAGCGCGATCTGCTGGGCCATCGTCCCGGACGGGAAGTACGCCGCGTCCTCCAGGCCCAGCAGCTCCGCGACCCGCCGTTCCAGCTCCGCGACCACCCCGTTGCCGTAGGTGTCGGGCTCCTCGTCCAGGTCCCGGCCCAGCAGCGCGGGCAGTGCGGCGAGCTCCGCCAGCTGCTCCGCGACGGTCTGCTCCGCGCCGCCGCGCGAAAGCCTGCGCCGCGCGCCCCGCCAGGCGTCCCGCCGGCGCTGGTGCTGCGCCGCGTCCTCGTCCGTGTCGTATGCCATGGCCCGATCCTGCCCGATCCCGTCCGGCGGGCGGCGGGCCGGACGGCCTCCGGCGGCAGGGCCTACGATGGCGGCGTATCGTCCGGTACCCCCCGCGGACTGGAACGGAAGAAGGCTCGCCCCGCGTGAACACACCCCATCAGACGGAGTTCCGGGATCCGTCCGACCGCCCCGCCCGGCTCAGCGTCGGTGTCGTCGGCGCCGGCCGCGTCGGCCCGGCCCTGGCCCGCGCGCTCCAGCAGGCCGGACACCGGCCCGTGGCCGTCTCCGGCGTCTCCGACGCCTCCCGTCGGCGCGCGGCGGAGCTGCTGCCCGACGTGCCGCTCGTCCCGCCCGGCGAGGTCCTCGCCCGCGCGGACCTGGTCCTGCTGACCGTTCCCGACGACACGCTGCCCGCGCTCGTCGAGGGCCTCGCCGAGACCGGCGCGATCCGCCCCGGACAGCTGCTCGTGCACACCTCCGGGCGCTACGGGACGGCCGTACTGGACCCCGCGCGCCGCGCCGGGGCCCTGCCGCTCGCCCTGCACCCCGCGATGACCTTCACCGGGACCATGGTCGACGTCCAGCGACTGGCCGGCTGCTCCTTCGGGGTGACCGCGCCCGGCGAGCTGCGGCTGGCCGCCGAGGCCCTGGTCATCGAGATGGGCGGCGAGCCCGAGTGGATCGCGGAGGAGTCCCGTCCGCTCTACCACGCCGCCCTCGCCCTCGGTGCGAACCACCTGGTCACCCTGGTGGCCCAAGCCATGGAACTGCTGCGCACGGCCGGAGTCGAGCACCCCGACCGGATGCTCGGCCCGCTGCTCGGCGCGGCCCTGGACAACGCCCTGCGCTCCGGCGACGCGGCGCTGACCGGCCCGGTCGCCCGCGGTGACGCCGGTACCGTCGCCGCCCACGTCGCCGAGCTGCGCAAGCACGCGCCCGGCACCGTCGCGGGCTACCTCGCCATGGCCCGCACCACCGCCGACCGGGCCCTCGCCCACGGCCTGCTCAAGCCGGAACTGGCCGAGGACCTGCTCGGCGTGCTCGGGCAGGACGCCGAGCAGCCGCTCGGCCCCGACGCCCGGGACGACCTGGGAGGGGACCCCCGATGACGGAGCTGCTGTCCACCGCCGGGGAGCTGTACGCGCTGCCCCGCGTCCAGGACGCCCCGCGCGTCGTGGTCATGACCATGGGAGCCCTGCACGAGGGCCACGCCACCTTGATCCGCACCGCGCGCGAGCGCGCCGGAACGGCCGGCCAGGTCGTCGTCACCGTCTTCGTCAACCCGCTCCAGTTCGGGGCGAACGAGGACCTCGACCGCTACCCCCGCACCCTCGACGCCGACCTGGAGATCGCCGCGGCGGCCGGCGCCGACGCGGTCTTCGCCCCGGCCGCCGACGAGGTCTACCCGGGCGGCGCGCCGCAGGTGCGGATCAGCGCGGGCCCCATGGGCACCCTGCTGGAGGGCGCCACCCGCCCCGGCCACTTCGACGGGATGCTGACCGTCGTCGCGAAGCTGCTCCACCTCACCCGCCCCGACGCCGCGCTCTTCGGGCAGAAGGACGCGCAGCAACTCGCGCTGATCCGGCGCATGGTGACGGACCTGAACTTCCCGGTCGAGGTGGTCGGCGTACCGACCGTCCGCGAGGCCGACGGACTCGCCCTCTCCAGCCGCAACCGCTACCTCTCGGACCCCGAGCGCCGCACCGCCCTCGCGCTGTCCCGCGCGCTGGCCGCGGGCCGCGACCGGCTCGCCGCCCAGGCCGCGCTGCGCGAGCGCGCCGAGGCCGGCGCCATCCTCTTCGGCACCATGGACTCCTGGGTCATCTGGAACC
>NZ_JBHWLC010000102.1:0-26652 GCF_042730635.1 Streptomyces sp. NPDC059917 | reverse complement strand
CAGCCCCCCGATCGACCGGGGGACGCGGGCCCTTTCGCGTACGTACGGCGGGTCAGACCGCGAGCAGCTTGCGCACCCGGTCCGCCCCGACCGCGAGCAGCAGCGTGGGCAGGCGCGGGCCCGTCTCCCGGGTCACCAGCAGCCGGTAGAGCAGCGCGAAGAACGTCCGCTGCGCGACCTTCAGCTCCGGCGTCGGCTTGGCGTCCGGCTCCAGGCCCGCCATCACCTTCGGCACGCCGTAGACGAGCGTGGTCAGGCCGTCGAGGGACCAGTGCGAGTCCAGGCCCTCCAGCAGCAGCCGCAGCGACTCCCGGCCCTCGTCGTCCAGCGAGCCGAGCAGCTCCGCGTCGGGCTCCTCGCGCACCAGCGTGCGCTGGTCGGCCGGGACCTGGGTGCTGATCCAGTTCTCGGCGCGGTCCAGGCGCGGGCGCACCTCGTCCAGCGAGCCCAGCGGGTTCGCCGGGTCGAGGTCGTTCAGGATCCGGACCGTCTGCTCGTCGTGCCCGCCCGTGATGTCCACGACCGAGGCGAGCGTGCGGTACGGCAGCGGCCGCGGCGTGCGCGGCAGCTCACCGGCGGCGGTCCGCACGGCGCGCGCGTGCGAGGCGGCGTCGGCGGGCAGCACGCTGCCGTCGGCGACCTTGGACTCCAGCTTGTCCCACTCGTCGTACAGCCGCTGGATCTCCTGGTCGAAGGCGATCTTGAAGGACTGGTTCGGCTTGCGACGGGCGTACAGCCAGCGCAGCAGCTGCGGCTCCATGATCTTCAGCGCGTCGGCCGGGGTCGGGACCCCGCCCTTGCTGGAGGACATCTTCGCCATGCCGCTGATGCCGACGAACGCGTACATCGGGCCGATCGGCTGCTCGCCGCCGAAGATGTGCACGATCTGGCCGCCGACCTGGAACGACGAGCCGGGCGAGGAGTGGTCGACGCCCGAGGGCTCGAAGACCACGCCCTCGAAGGCCCAGCGCATCGGCCAGTCGACCTTCCAGACCAGCTTGCCGCGGTTGAACTCGCTGAGCTTGACCGTCTCGGTGAACTCGTCCTCGGTGCAGACGTAGGTCAGCTCGGTGCTCTCGTCGTCGTAGGACGTCACCGTGGTGAAGTCCTTGCCGCACTCGCCGCAGTACGGCTTGTACGGGAAGTACTCCGTACCGTCCGCGCTGCCGTCGTCCTCGGCGGCGGCGCCCGAGCCCTCGGCGGCCTCCAGCTCGGCCTCGTCGACCTGCTTCTGCTGCGGCTTCTTGCCGCCCGGCTTCTGCTTGGTCCGGTACTGGTCGAGGATCGCGTCGATGTCGGCGCGGTGCTTCATCGCGAACAGCACCTGGTCGCGGTAGGTACCGGCGGTGTACTGCTCGGTCTGGCTGATCGGGTCGTACTCGACGCCCAGCTCGGCCAGCGCCTCGACCATGGCGGCCTTGAAGTGCTCGGACCAGTTCGGGTACGCGGAGCCCTCGGGCGCGGGCACGGCGGTCAGCGGGCGGCCGATGTGCTGGGCGTGGGACTCCTCGGTGACGCCGGGGATGCCCTTGGGCACCTTGCGGTACCGGTCGTAGTCGTCCCACGAGATCAGGTGGCGGACCTCGATGCCCCGGCGGCGGATCTCGTCCGCGACCAGGTGCGGGGTCATGACCTCGCGCAGGTTGCCCAGGTGGATCGGGCCGGAGGGGGAGAGTCCGGACGCGACGACGACAGGTTTGCCCGGGGCTCGGCGCTCCGCCTCGGCGATGACCTCGTCCGCGAAACGGGAGACCCAGTCGGTCTCTGTGGTGCTCTGGGCGCTCTGAGCCACGTCACGTCCTTCTATATCGAATACCGGCTTCGGCCATCATCCCAGACGGAACAGAGCGCTCCGAGGTTGTTTTCTCCCGTGAAACCGAAGGCGGGCGCGTGGGATACTCGGACCTTGTCGGAACACCCAAAGTGCGCTCGGTGGCGCACTCAAGTACACCCTCACAGGAACGGCAGCTCATGGCCTCGGTCCCTTCCCTCGCTTCCTCCGTCAACCAGCGCGTCGCCGACGCACTCGCCTCCGCCCTGCCGGACGCCGGTGCGAGCGACCCGCTGCTGCGACGAAGCGACCGGGCCGACTTCCAGGCCAACGGCATCCTGGCGCTCGCGAAGAAGGCCAAGGCCAATCCGCGCGAGCTCGCGACGACCGTGGTCGAGGGCATTCCCACCGGTGACCTGATCAAGGAGATCGAGGTCTCCGGACCCGGCTTCCTGAACATCACCATCACCGACCGCGCGATCGTCGAGACCCTGGCCGCCCGCGCCGCCGACGACCGCCTCGGCGTCCCGCTCGCCGCGAAGCCGGGCACGACGGTGATCGACTACGCGCAGCCGAACGTCGCCAAGGAGATGCACGTCGGCCACCTGCGCTCCGCCGTGATCGGCGCCGCGATGGTCGAGATCCTGGAGTTCACCGGCGAGACCGTGATCCGGCGCCACCACATCGGCGACTGGGGCACCCAGTTCGGCATGCTCATCCAGTACCTGCTGGAGCACCCGCACGAGCTGGACCACAAGGCCGAGGGCGACGCGGAGGTCTCCGGCGAGGAGGCCATGTCGAACCTGAACCGCCTCTACAAGGCCTCGCGCGTCCTCTTCGACTCCGACGAGGAGTTCAAGACCCGCGCCCGCGCCCGGGTGGTGGACCTCCAGGCGGGCGAGCCCGAGACCCTGGCCCTGTGGCAGCGCTTCGTCGACGAGTCGAAGATCTACTTCTACTCCGTCTTCAACAAGCTGGACATGGACATCCAGGACCCCGACGTGGTCGGCGAGTCCGGTTACAACGACATGCTGGTGGAGACCTGCCGCCTGCTGGAGGAGTCGGGCGTCGCCGTCCGCTCCAACGGCGCGCTGTGCGTCTTCTTCGAGGACGTCAAGGGCCCGGACGGCAACCCGACCCCGCTGATCGTCCAGAAGTCCGACGGCGGCTTCGGCTACGCCGCGACCGACCTGTCCGCGATCCGCGACCGGGTGGGCGACCTCAAGGCCTCGACCCTGCTGTACGTCGTGGACGCGCGCCAGTCCCTGCACTTCAAGATGGTCTTCGAGACGGCCCGCCGCGCCGGCTGGCTGAACGAGGACACCAAGGCCGTCCAGCTCGCCTTCGGCACCGTCCTCGGCAAGGACGGCAAGCCGTTCAAGACCCGTGAGGGCGAGACCGTCCGGCTGGTGGACCTCCTCGACGAGGCCGTCGAGCGGGCGACCGCGGTCGTGCGCGAGAAGGCCGAGAAGGTCGGCCTGACCGAGGCCGAGATCGTCGAGAACGGCCAGTACGTCGGCATCGGCGCGGTGAAGTACGCGGACCTGTCCACCTCCGCCGCGCGCGACTACAAGTTCGACCTGGACCAGATGGTCTCGCTCAACGGCGACACCTCCGTCTACCTCCAGTACGCCTACGCCCGCATCCGCTCCATCCTGCGCAAGGCGGGCGAGCGCGCCCCGCTGGCCCACCCGGAGCTGGAGCTGGCCCCGGCCGAGCGCGCGCTGGGCCTGCACCTGGACGGCTTCGGCGAGCTGATCGAGGAGGCCGCCGCGGAGTACGCCCCGCACAAGGTGGCCGCGTACCTCTACCAGCTGTCCTCCCTGTTCAGCACCTTCTACGAGCAGTGCCCGGTCATCAAGCCCGAGCCGGAGCTCGCCGTCGGCGAGAACCGCCTCTTCCTGGCCGACCTGACCGCCGCCACCCTCGCCAAGGGCATGTCCCTCCTCGGCATCCGCACCCCCGAGAAGCTCTGACGGACCCCCGACACGCGAAGGCCCCGCCCCCCCCCACTGGGAGGCGGGGCCTTCCGTCGTCCTACGGCGCGCCGAAGACCTCGACCTTGCACCGGGCGCTCCCGGAACGGGCGATCCGTGCGTCGCAGGTGACGAGCGGCACCTGGAGTCCCTCGGCCAGGGCCACGTAGGTGGCGTCGTACGCGGAGAGGTTCGCGTACAGCTCGCGCACCCGGGGAAGAAATGGGAGGTGCTCCATCCGTCTGACCGGCAGAGAAGCGAAGTCGTCCCAGGCCGCGTCCAGCTGACGGGCGGAGAGCTTTCCTCCCCGGTGGCGGCCGAGCAGTGCCTGCGTCACTTCCACGTCGAGCAGGTAGGGGGCGGCGAGCCGCTCTCCGACGACCCGTGCGCGCACCGCCTCGCCCACCGGCCCCGCGTCCGCGACCAGCATGACGACGGCGCTCGCATCGATCACGATCATTCGCGCCGCCGTCCGGCATCGACGTCGCCGAGCACCTCGTCCACGCTCAGCTCGGCCGATACCCGGGAGCGGATCCGCGCCACGACGTCCTCGACGGAGGGCGTCGCGGCCTCCTCCTCCAGCAGGGTCCGGGCGTACGCCTGGAGCGACTGACGGCTACGGGCGGCTCGTATCTTCAGCTCGGCGAGCGCCTCATCGGACAGGTCACGTACGTACAAGGTAGCCATGCGACAAGAATAGTGGCAGTGCCAGCATTCTGCTAGCACGCACCCTCACCCGTACGGCCCGGTTCGGTCGGTTCAGGGTGGGTAGGGGACCGGCCGTCCATCCCCGAGCAGTCCCCACCCGGAGGCATCCGTGCCCGACATGAGCGGCCCCTACAAGCCCGGCACCCCGTGTTGGATCGACCTGATGGTCCCCGACCAGCAGGCCGCCCTCGACTTCTACTGCGACCTCCTCGGCTGGCAGGGCGAGGTCGGCCCGCCCGAGACCGGCGGCTACTCCGTCTGCACCCTCAAGGGCAAGCCCGTCGCCGGCATCATGAAGGCGTCGAACCCGGACGGCAGCGTGCCCGACCCGATGCCGCCGACCGTGTGGACGACGTACCTGTCCACGGACAACATCGACGGCACCCTCAAGTCCGTCGCCGACGGCGGCGGCACGGTCATGATGGGCCCGATGGACGTCATGGACCTCGGCCGGATGGCAGTCGTCGCCGACCCGACGGGCGCGGTCGTCGGCCTGTGGCAGCCCGGCACCTTCGACGGCGCGGGCATCGTCAACGAGCACGGGGCGCTCATCTGGAACGAGCTGGTCACCTCCGACCTCGCGGCCGCCGCGGCGTTCTACTCGTCCGTCCTGCCCGTCACCACGGCCCCCTCCGAGATGCCGGGGGCCGACGGCTACATCGAGTTCAAGGTCGACGGCCGCGAGGTCGGCGGGATGATGGACCTGTCCTCGCTCCCGCCCGGCGTCCCCCCGCACTGGCAGGCCTACTTCCACGTCGACAACGTGGACGAGGTCCAGGCCGCCGCGGTCCGCGCCGGCGGCAGCGTCCTCGCCCCCGCCTTCGACATGGCGGCGGGCCGCATGGCCGTCCTCGCCGACCCCCAGGGCGGCGCCTTCTCCGTCATCACGGCCTCGATGCCGCAGTAGCCCGCCCCGCGCCTCAGTGGTTGAGCGGGTAGGAGTGCCGGCCGGTCGCCGCGTCGATCTCGCCGTGCGCCTTCTGCAGCAGCTGGGACGCGATGTCCATCAGCGCCCGCGCGCCCGCGATCTCCTCTCCGACCCTCAGCTGCTCCGGGTCGGAGGGGTGTCGCATGGCGTAGCCGCGCCCCTTCACTTCCGAGCCGTCGGCCAGCCTGAGCAGCGCCGCCGCGTTGGTGCGGTGGCCGTCCTCGGTGAATTCCAGTTCCACATGCCATCCGGCGAGCGTGGACATGACGCACCACCTCCAGGGCTCTGTCCTTCCAGCCTGCGCCCCGCCCCGCGCTAGAGCCAGTCGAAGCGGGCCGAGGCCGCCCGGCGCCAGCGCTCCACCACCCGCGGCGGGAGCCGCTCCGGCCGCCCCGGCAGGCAGGCCCGCAGCCACGGCACGTCGAGGTGGGTGTCCTCCAGCCGCACGCCGTCCGTGGCGACCTCCTCCAGCGAGCGGTCCCGCCCGTAGGCGGCGATCCGCAGCCCCGAGAGCCCCGCCCGCGGCCAGACGGCGGCCGCCACCACCAGCCGCCCGCCACCGGGCCCGCCACCGGCCCCGCGACCGCGCGGCCCGACCCCGGTCGGCGGCCACGGACCGGCCGACTCCCTCACGTACACGGCGCATTCGGCGCCCAGCCGGGCCAGGTACCCGGTCAGCTCCGCCGACCCGCCCTCGTCCGGGAACCAGCCCAGCGCCTCCACCCTCGGCGCCCGGAAGGCCCATATTCGGCGCTGGAGCGCGTCGTGCAGCCGCATCGTGGCGCACGCCCGGCGGAAGGCCTGCCACTGGACGCGTTCCAGGTACTCGAAGGGCTCCGGCGCGGGGGCGGACTCGTCACCGGTCATGAGTCCAAGTGTGGCCCGCGCCGGGCCCGTTGAGAAAGCGAGATCTGACGGCGGGAGCCGCTCAGCGCGCCTCGCGCAACCAGCCCGCGACCTCGGTCGCCCAGTAGGTCAAGATCGTGTCGGCGCCCGCCCGCTTGATGCCGGTCAGCGCCTCCAGGACGGCGCGGTCGCGCTCGATCCAGCCCTTCTCCGCCGCCGCCTCGATCATCGCGTACTCACCGCTGATCTGGTACGCGGCCACCGGCACGTCCACGGCCTGCGCGACCCGGTACAGCACGTCCAGGTAGGGCCCGGCGGGCTTCACCATGACCATGTCGGCGCCCTCTTCGAGGTCGAGCGCCAGCTCGCGCAGCGACTCTCGGGAGTTCGCCGGGTCCTGCTGGTACGTCTTGCGGTCGCCCCGGAGCGAGGAGCCGACGGCCTCGCGGAAGGGACCGTAGAAGGCGGAGGAGTACTTCGCGGTGTACGCCAGGATCGCGACGTCCTCGTGGCCCGTCTCGTCCAGCGCGTCGCGGATCACACCGACCTGACCGTCCATCATGCCGCTGGGGCCCACAACGTGGACGCCCGCGTCGGCCTGGACCTGCGCCATCTCGGCGTACCGCTCCAGCGTCGCGTCGTTGTCGACCCGACCGTGCTCGTCCAGCACCCCGCAGTGCCCGTGATCGGTGTACTCGTCCAGGCACAGGTCCGACATGATGACGAGCTCGTCCCCGACCTCGGCCTTCACGTCCCGGATCGCCACCTGCAGGATCCCGTCGGGCTCCGTGCCGGCCGTCCCGAGCGCGTCCTTGTTCTCGTCCGCCGGAACGCCGAAGAGCATGATCCCCGCGACGCCCGCCTCGACGGCCTCCGCGGCGGCCTTCCGCAGCGTGTCCCGGGTGTGCTGCACCACGCCCGGCATCGCCGAGATCGCGATCGGCTCGCTGATGCCCTCCCGGACGAAGGCCGGCAGGATCAGGTCCGAGGGGTGCAGCCGGTTCTCCGCGACCATCCGCCGCATGGCGGGGGTGCTGCGCAGCCTGCGGGGCCGCGAGCCGGGGAAGGATCCGTACGCGCTCATCTTCAGTCGCCTCTTCGAGCATCGACAGCAGTCGCCACCCAGCCTAGGGGGTCCCCCGGGCCACCCTCCGCCAGCCCGAACTCGCACCACACCACCTTCCCCGGCACCCGCACCCCGACCCCCCACCGGTCCGCGACCGCCGCCACGAGCAGCAGCCCGCGCCCGCCCTCGGCGTCCACGTCCCGGTCCTGGACCGACGGCCGCCCGCCACCGCTGTCGTGCACCTCGACCCGTACGAAGCCCCCGCACCGCAGCAGCCGCAGCCGGTACCCGCGACCGGGCGGGACCCCGTACACCAGGGCGTTGGTGACCAGCTCGCTCACGCAGAGCAACATCTCGTCCTGGCGATGCGTGACACCCCACGCGTGCAATGTGACACGGGCGAACTCCCTGGCAGAGCGCACGGTTTGGCGGCTGCGGGGGTAGACCCGCTCACGCAGCACGGCGACGTCCATTTCCACGTTCACGAGGCGATGGTCGCGGTGCGTGACTAGCGTGGAGGAGTCGAGCAACCCGTACTCCTTCATGAGTACGGGTTGGTACGGATATCTCGCGCGCACGAGCGGGGAGTTCATCTGACATGCCACCACGCACGAGGGCCCCGAGGCCCAACGCCACCGCAATGATGATGGTCGGGGCCCAGGTCGCCGCGGCCCGCATCTCCAAGGGAATGACCCAGCGCGCCCTCGCCGAAGAAGTGCATATCGATGTCGAGACCCTTGCCTCGATCGAGCAGGGCCGCCGGGTCCTCATGCCGAACGTCGCCGAGCGGATGGACCGGGTCCTCGGCCTCCCCGGGGTCCTCACCGTCGCGGCGAACAAGCTGCCCGAGGTCGACATGGTCCCGGCCTGGGCCGAGGAATACATGGACCGGGAGCGGGAGGCCCTCGCCCTGTCCTGGTACGACACTCTGATCGTCCCGGGCCTGCTCCAGACGGAGGACTACGCCCGCGCGGTCTTCGGATGCCACGTCCCGTACCTCGGCCAGGAAAAGATAGAGCTCCAGACCGCCCTTCGGATGAAGCGGCAGGAGATCCTGCACCGGCCCACTCCGCCAACCCTCAGCTTCGTCATGTGGGAGCCCGTCCTCCGGGACCGGCTGGGCGGCGAAGGGGTATGGAGGGAGCAACTGCGCCACCTGCGCGTGTGCGCCGACTCCCCCGGCCTCAGCCTCCAGGTCCTCCCGCAGGGTGTGACCAGTCACGCTGGCCTCTCCGGCCCGTTCACCCTTCTGGAGACACCCGAGTTCCAGCACCTCGCGTACTCCGAAACACAGCGCGGCAGCTTCCTCGTGCGCGACCCAAACGAGGTCAGCATCCTCACTCAGAAATATGCGATGCTGCGGTCACAGGCCCTCAACTTCGCTGAGACGAAGGACCTGTTGGATCGGCTGCTAGGAGAGGCATGAGCACCCCACTGACGTGGTTCAAGTCCAGTTACAGCAGCGACCAAGGCGGCCAGTGCCTCGAAGTCGCAACCGGCACCGGCTCGGACACGGTCCACGTCCGGGACTCCAAGCTCACCGACGGCCCCACCCTGGCCGTCAGCCCCGCGACCTGGGCCGACCTCACTCGTTGGGTCGCTGCCTGACCTTCCAGCGCCACAGCCCGTCGGCCCGGTAGTCGTGCTCGAACTCCGGGCCCAGCGGGCCCACCCGCTCGTACGCCTCCGGGGTGCGCGGGTCGTCCCGCAGCGCCAGCCCGAAGGCACCCTCCAGGCGCAGCAGCTGGTCCTCCTCGTCCAGCAGGGCCAGCAGCGCCCGCGTGACCGCTTCCGTGTCCTGGTGCCGCGACCCTGCCAGCGCTTTGGCGGTGGCGCGGCGTACGGCGTGCTCGGGGTCGCCCAGGAGCCCGAGCAGCACCTCTCGGGTACGGGGCGTCGACTCCCGCGCGTGACTGAGGACCCCGGCCGCCGCGCACCGCGTCCCCGCGTCCGGATCGCCCGCCAGGACGTGCAGGGCCGCCCTGGCCACGGGCCCCAGCGGGACCCCGTGCCGGTGCATGCACTGCGGCACCTCGCGGCGCACCCGGGGGTCGGGATGGGCCGCGTGCGGCAGGGCCGCCACCTCGGTGTCCGGGTCCACTTCGCCCGCCAGGGCACCGAGGACCGCGGCGAGCACGCCCCCGTCCGGTTCCGTGGCCGCCCAGGCGAACAGCACCCGGCGCTCCTGCGCCCAGTCCTCCTCCGTGATGAAGTCCATGCCGAGGACCGCGCACCCGTCCCGGGACACCAAGTAGTCGATCACGAAGCGCCGGTGGCCGGGCGACGGGTGCTCCCGGAAGGCCATCACCTCGTCCGGGCTCCGCACCAGGGGCCCCAGCGTCACCGCGGTCCGGGACTCGGCCCACACCGCGTGGCACGGGTCCGGGTACCGGGCCGCCCGGTCGATCAGCTCCTCCAGCGGCGTCACGATGCCGAACGCCCGCTCCAGCGCCGTCAGCACGCCCAGGTGCCCGTCCCGCACCGTCGAGCCCCCCAGGGTGAACTCCTCGATGTCGGCCCACTCCTCCTCGACGGCGCGCACGCCCACCGGCCCCCGCGCCCCCGTCAGCCGCCGCAGCTCCGCCTCCGCGCCCGCCTCCGACCACCGGCGGGCCGCCCCCAGCAGCCGCTCCCGCTCCGGCTCGGGCCAGCGCGCCCCCGGATCGGCGTGCAGCAGCGCCGACACCATCGCCGGGGAGCCGCCCTCGACGGCCCGCAGCAGCGGGGTCGTCCCGTCGGGCAGCACCCGGCACGGATCCGCCCCGGCGGCCACCAGCGCCCCGGCCGCCTCGTGGTCGTACGCCGCCACCGCCGCGATCAGCTCATCCATGGCCTGAGCATGCCAGTGGGGCCCGGGCGCACACCGCGCCCGGGCCCCACTTCGCGAACTGATCCGACCGTCAGGTCGTACGGCGACGCCGCGCCCCCGGCCGACGCTCGCTCGGCCGGCACACCACTTCACCGGCCTCCTTGGCCGCGTCGCGGCGCGCCGCGCCGTACTCGGCCAGGGCCTCGGCCAGCTTGGAGACGCTCGGCTCGGGCGACAGGACGTCGACCCGTAGGCCGTGCTCCTCCGCCGTCTTCGCCGTCGCGGGACCGATGCAGGCGATGACCGTGACGTTGTGCGGCTTGCCGGCGATGCCGACCAGGTTGCGCACGGTGCTCGACGAGGTGAAGAGCACCGCGTCGAAGCCGCCGCCCTTGATCGCCTCGCGGGTGTCCGCCGGCGGCGGCGACGCGCGCACGGTCCGGTAGGCCGTGACGTCGTCGACCTCCCAGCCCAGCTCTATCAGGCCGGCGACCAGCGTCTCGGTCGCGATGTCGGCGCGCGGCAGGAAGACGCGGTCGATCGGGTCGAAGACCGGGTCGTAGGGCGGCCAGTCCTCCAGCAGGCCCGCGGCCGACTGCTCGCCGCTCGGCACCAGGTCCGGCTTCACGCCGAACTCGACCAGCGCGGCGGCGGTCTGCTCGCCCACCGCGGCGACCTTGATGCCCGCGAAGGCGCGCGCGTCGAGCCCGTACTCCTCGAACTTCTCCCGCACCGCCTTCACCGCGTTGACGCTCGTGAAGGCGATCCACTCGTAGCGGCCCGTCACCAGGCCCTTCACCGCGCGCTCCATCTGCTGCGGGGTGCGCGGCGGCTCCACGGCGATGGTCGGCACCTCGTGCGGCACCGCGCCGTAGGAACGCAGCTGGTCGGAGAGCGAGGCGGCCTGCTCCTTCGTCCGCGGAACGAGCACCCGCCAGCCGAACAGCGGCTTCGACTCGAACCAGGCCATCTCCTCGCGCCGCGCGGCGGCGCCGTGCTCACCGACCACGGCTATGACCGGCCGGGAGCCCTCGGGCGAGGGGAGCACCTTGCCCTGCTTGAACACCTGGGCGATGGTGCCCAGGGTCGCGGTCCAGGTCCGCTGGCGGGTCGTCGTACCGCCCACGGTGACCGTCAGCTCGGTGTCGGGCTTGCGCCCGGCGCTCACCAGCTCGGCGGCGGCGGCCGCGACGGTCTCCAGGGTCGCGGAGACCACGACGATCCCGTCGCTGGTGCCGACCTCGGACCAACAGCGCGACGAGGCGTTCTTCGCGTCGACGAAGCGCACGTCCGCACCGGACGTGCCGCGCAGCGGCACACCGGCGTAGGCGGGCACGCCGACCGCGTTCGCGACGCCCGGCACGACCTCGAAGGTGATGCCCTCGTTGATGCAGGCCAGCATCTCCTCGGCGGCGTTCCCGTCGAGGCCGGGGTCGCCCGCGACCGCACGGACGACCCGCCTGCCGGAGCGCGCGGCCTCCATGACAATATTGGCCGCATCCCGGATGACCGGGACCCCGGCGGCCGCCGACTTCTCGTCGGCGACCGTCAGTTGAGGCGTGTCGACACCCGTGCGCGCATGCGTACGGACGACTTCCAGCACCTCCGGCTCCGCGACCAGAACGTCGGCGGCCGCGAGGGCCTCGACCGCGCGCAGGGTCAACAGACCCGGGTCGCCCGGACCGGCACCGAGGAAGATGACCTGCCCGTGCGCGGGAACGGCCGCGAAGGCGGGAGTGGTGGGACGTGAGGGGTTCACAGGGATCGCTCCCCCATCAGACCGGCCGCGCCCTTGGCCAGCATCTCGTCCGCGAGTTCGCGGCCGAGCGCCACTGCCTCTTCGTACGAGTGGGGGACGGGTCCGGTGGTGGACAGCTGCACCAGCGTCGAGCCGTCGAGCGTTCCGACGACGCCGCGCAGGCGCATTTCATTGACAATCTGCCCGTCGGCCAGCAGGTCGGCGAGCGCGCCCACGGGGGCGCTGCAGCCGGCCTCCAGGGCGGCGAGCAGGGAACGCTCGGCGGTGACGGCGGCCCGCGTGTACGGGTCGTCGAGCTCACCGAGCGCGGCGACGAGGTCCGCGTTGGACGCGAGGCACTCGACCGCGAGGGCCCCCTGGCCGGGTGCGGGCAGGACGTTGTCGACCGACAGGAGCTCGGTCGCCTCGTCGCCGCGCCCGATCCGGTTGAGCCCGGCGGCGGCCAGGACCACCGCGTCGAGCTCGCCGCTGTGGACGAAGCCGATGCGGGTGTCGACGTTGCCGCGGATCGGGACGGTCTCGATGACCTTGCCCAGCGCGCGGGCGTAGTGGTTCAGCTGGGCCATGCGGCGCGGCGAACCGGTACCGATGCGCGCGCCGTCGGGCAGCTGCTCGAAGGTCAGGCCGTCGCGCGCCACGAGCGCGTCGCGCGCGTCCTCGCGCTGCGGCATGGCGGCGATCACCAGCTCCTCGGGCTGCGCGGTCGGCAGGTCCTTGAGCGAGTGCACGGCGAAGTCGACGTCGCCCCGCAGCAGCGCGTCGCGCAGCGCGGTGACGAACACACCGGTCCCGCCGATCTGCGCGAGCAGTTCCTTGGAGACGTCGCCGTACGTCGTGATCTCCACGAGTTCGACGGGCCGGCCGGTGACGGCACGGACCGCTTCGGCGACGTGTCCCGACTGGGACATGGCCAGTTTGCTGCGCCGTGTCCCAAGCCGGAGCGGCTGGTCGGGACGTGAGTTCATGATGCCCGTCCTGGGTCGTCGTCGTTCTTCGGATCGGCCGCGTCAGCCCGGCTGACGGATGCCACCGTCTGCGGGTCGAGGTCGAAGAGTTCGCGCAGCGCCTCCGCGTACCCGGCGCCGCCGGGCTCGCTCGCGAGCTGCTTGACGCGCACGGTCGGCGCGTGGAGGAGCTTGTCGACGACGCGGCGCACGGTCTGGGTCACTTCGGCCCGCTGCCGCTCGTCGAGATCGGGTACCCGGCCGTCGAGCCGCGCCACTTCCATGGCCACCACTTCGGCGGCCATCGCGCGCAGGGCGACGACGGTGGGGGTGATGTGCGCCGCGCGCTGGGCCGCCCCGAAGGCGGCCACCTCGTCCGCGACGATGGTGCGCACGGCGTCCACGTCGGCGGCCATCGGCGCGTCGGCGGAGGCTTCGGCGAGCGACTCGATGTCGACGAGGCGCACCCCGGGGATCCGGTGCACGGCGGCGTCGATGTCGCGGGGCATCGCCAGGTCCAGCAGCGCGAGCCGTACGTCGGCCCGCGCGTCCGGGGCCCGCCCGGTGCGGCGCGGCTGTCGCTGCGCGGCGGCCTCGCCCTGGTCGGCCCAGGTGCCGTGGAGTTCGAGTGCGGTCGCGTCGACCCCGGTGAGCGCGGAGCGCCCGTCGGCGCTGCGCGCGGGGTCGGCGGCGAGCGCGTCGAGCCCGACGGGACACCCGTCCCGGTCGGCCACGGCCGCCGCGGTCAACGTCCGCGCGGCCCCGGCGTCCGCGATCCGCCCCCCGCCCTCAGCCGCGGCCACGAGCCGCGCGACGACCTCGGCGTTCCCGAGCTGTGTGTGCAGCCCCGCCCGGGGGCCCCTCCCAGCGGTAGCTGGGGGAGTGTGAGGCGCGGGGTCCGGGGCCGAGCCCCGGGGCGCCCGCAGGGCGCTGCCCGCCTCGGCGTCACCCTTGGCCAGCGCCCCGACCACGTCGTCCCCGGTCAGCACGAGACCCGTGGCCCCGGTACAGGACACGACCACGTCGACTCGTGTCAGCTCGACGGCCACGTCGGCCATCGCAACGACCCGCGCGTCCGCGCCCCCGGCCCGCAGGATCTCCACCAGCCGGTCGGCCCGCGCAGCGGTCCGGTTCGCGACGGCGATCTCCGCCACCCCGACCCGCGCCAGCGTCGCCGCGGCCAGCGAGGACATCGACCCGGCGCCGATCACCAGCGCCCGCTTGCCCACGGCCCACTCGGCCACCGGCACCCGCACGGCCAGCTGCTCCAGCCCGAAGGTGACGAGCGACTGCCCGGCCCGGTCGATGCCGGTCTCCGAGTGCGCCCGCTTGCCGACCCGCAGGGCCTGCTGGAAGAGGTCGTTGATCAGCCGCCCGGCGGTGTGCAGCTCCTGCCCCAGCGCGAGGGCGTCCTTGATCTGCCCGAGGATCTGGCCCTCGCCGACGACCATCGAGTCCAGCCCGCACGCCACCGAGAAGAGGTGGTGGACGGCCCGGTCCTCGTAGTGCACGTAGAGATAGGGGGTGAGCTCCTCCAGCGCGACACCGCTGTGCTGCGCCAGGAGCGTGGACAGCTCGGCGACACCGGCGTGGAACTTGTCCACGTCGGCGTACAGCTCGATCCGGTTGCACGTGGCGAGCACGGCCGCCTCGGTCGCCGGTTCGGCGGCCAGGGTGTCGTGCAGCAGCTTCGCCTTGGCATCGGTGGAGAGCGAGGCCCGCTCCAGCACGCTGACGGGCGCGCTGCGGTGGCTCAGCCCTACGACGAGCAGACTCATGCCGGCATCACCGCCGGTACGTCGCCCTCCGGGCCGCTCTTGCGCGTCGGGGCGGCGGAGGCGGCCGGGGCGCGGGTGGCGGCCGGCTGCGGCGGAGCGGGGACGGCGCCCTCGTCGGCGGCCGCGGCCGCGGCGGCGCCCTCGCCGGCCTTGCGCTGCTCGTGGAAGGCGAGGATCTGCAGCTCGATCGAGAGGTCGACCTTGCGCACGTCGACGCCCTCGGGCACCGACAGCACGGTCGGCGCGAAGTTCAGGATGGAGGTCACTCCGGCCGCGATCAGCCGCTCGCTGACCTGCTGGGCGGCGCCCGCCGGGGTCGCGATGACCCCGATGGAGACGCCGTTCTCCGAGATGATCTTCTCCAGCTCGTCGGTGTGCTGGACCGGCATGCCCGCGACCGGCTTCCCGGCCATGGCCGGGTCGGCGTCGATGAGCGCGGCCACGCGGAAGCCGCGCGAGGCGAAGCCGCCGTAGTTGGCGAGGGCGGCGCCGAGGTTACCGATGCCGACGATGACGACCGGCCAGTCCTGGGTCAGCCCGAGCTCGCGGGAGATCTGGTAGACGAGGTACTCCACGTCGTACCCGACGCCGCGGGTGCCGTAGGAGCCCAGGTAGGAGAAGTCCTTGCGGAGCTTCGCGGAGTTGACTCCGGCGGCGGCCGCCAGTTCCTCGGAGGACACCGTGGGTACCGAGCGCTCCGAGAGCGCCGTGAGGGCGCGCAAGTACAGCGGAAGCCGGGCGACAGTGGCCTCGGGAATACCTCGGCTGCGGGTCGCCGGTCGGTGAGTTCGGCCAGTTGCCACGATGCTCCTGCGGGATGAGCGGGGCTGCAGGTGGCCTCTTGTCCCAGGACCACCCCGTCGGAAGCAGGCTATGTCTTTGTGAACGCGTGCACAAAGATAGTGTCCAATTTGTCCGAGCAAAGTGACCGGGGTCACGCGCCCCGGGCACCTCGACGCGGAACCACCGCCGCGCCGAACCCGTTCAAATCCCGAAGGGGGCAAAACCGTACACATCCCTCATCGATACGCCCCCGAGACCCCATAAATCGCCCACGATGGTAACCGGCGAAGGGGTCAGCCCCCCAACGCCCGACGGAGCCGGTCAGGGTTCACCCTCCAGAAGGTGTGCTGTTCGCCATCGATCAGGACCACCGGAATTTGCTCCCAGTACAAGCGGTACAGCTCCTCGTCCTGTGAGATGTCCTTCTTCTCCCATTGCGCACCGGTGTCGGCGCACACTTTCCCGATCACTTCCTGGGCGTCGTCACAGAGATGGCACCCGGGCTTACCGATCAAGGTGACCATCCGCTCTGCCGGACTCTTCTTTTCCTTGCGGCGCAGCAAAGGGCTCATGCACCCATTGTTCACGCCCCGGAATCCGGCGGGTTCGGGAAGTTCCGAACACAGTGGCTATGCTCGCGTCATGGCCGCTCTGGGATGGCTCACCCCCCGTAGGCGCTCCGCCACCGCGCGGAGCGTGCTCGCCGGCGAGGCCTCTGCCGAGGCCGCCCGCAAGACCGCGCTGGCCGACGATCCGGCCGCGATCGGTTTCTCCCTCGACTCCGTGGACCCGCAGGACACCGCCGCCGCACAGGACGCCGAGGCCTCGGAGCCGGTCGAGCCCGTCGAGCCCGAGTTCCCGGTCGCCGGCGACGAGCTCGCCGCCGCCTTCTTCGACCTCGACAACACCGTCATGCAGGGCGCCGCGATCTTCCACTTCGGCCGCGGCCTCTACAAGCGCGAGTTCTTCCGCCGCCGCGAGCTGGCCCGCTTCGCCTGGCAGCAGGCGTGGTTCCGGCTCGCCGGGGTCGAGGACCCCGAGCACATGCAGGACGCCCGCGACAGCGCCCTGTCCATCGTCAAGGGCCACCGGGTCTCCGAGCTGATGTCGATCGGCGAGGAGATCTACGACGAGTACATGGCGGAGCGGATCTGGCCGGGCACCCGCGCCCTGGCCCAGGCCCACCTCGACGCGGGCCAGAAGGTGTGGCTCGTCACGGCCGCCCCGGTCGAGACGGCCACGATCATCGCCCGCAGGCTCGGCCTGACCGGAGCGCTCGGCACCGTCGCCGAATCCGTGGACGGCATCTACACCGGCCGCCTCGTGGGCGAACCGCTGCACGGCCCCGCCAAGGCCGAGGCCGTGCGCGCGCTGGCCGCCGCCGAGGGCCTGGACCTCGCGCACTGCGCCGCGTACAGCGACTCGCACAACGACATTCCGATGCTGTCACTGGTCGGACATCCGTATGCGATCAATCCCGATACGAAACTGCGCAAGCATGCCCGGGCGCACGACTGGCGACTGCGCGACTATCGCACCGGCCGCAAGGCCGTGAAGGTCGGCGTCCCGGCGGCCGCCGGGGTCGGCGCGATCGCGGGCGGCGCGGCCGCCGCGATCGCCCTGCACCGCCGCCGCAAGTAGCCCGCGGCGGGCCCTCCTGCGGCAACCACGGGCGTCCCGCCCGTCCGACACGCCCCGCACGCCCGGATCCCGGGCCCGCGACGGGCATTCCCACCGTCTACCCGCGCTCCGGGCGCGGCATTCCGGCATGCCCGACTCGGTCGTGAGCCGCCCTGGAAGCCACCATTCCGCGTGCAGAAGTGATCAATATCTGATCACCGAGTGCGACTGAATATGCCCTGGACACGCAACAGAAGCGACGGAACCGGTGATTTGAGCAACTAGGTGTAGCGCTGCCTGTACGAAGCGTTATTCTCCTCAAACGCATGCCACCGCCCATTCGTCGCCACGACGAGTGAACGGTCCCGCACTGCACGTGATGGAAGCTCTGCCTCTGGGAGTCTCGTGTACCCACCTGTCGGGGTTGACGCCTCGGGCCTGGCTACGCTGCGCGCAACGGTCTTCGACCACCTGCGTGGCTTCGTCCCCACCGCGTACGCCGTCCCCGTTTTCGCCGCCTCGGTCCCCGCCGGCCTCGGCCCCGTAGGTCCTTGCTATGCCCTGACGGATGGCGGAGCGACCGTGGGCAGACGCGGCCGCGCGGGCGCCGGATCAACCGGATCAAGCAGTGGCACCGGTACGACCACGCCGACCGCCCGCCGTCCCACCGCGGACAGCGACAGCGCCCGGATGATGGACCTGGTCGAGCGCGCCCAGGCCGGTGAGGCCGATGCCTTCGGTCGGCTGTACGACCAGTACAGCGACACCGTCTACCGCTACATCTATTACCGCGTCGGCGGCAAGGCGACCGCGGAGGACCTCACCAGTGAGACCTTCCTGCGCGCGCTGCGCCGCATCTCCACCTTCACCTGGCAGGGCCGCGACTTCGGCGCCTGGCTCGTGACGATCGCGCGCAACCTGGTGGCGGACCACTTCAAGTCCAGCCGCTTCCGCCTCGAAGTCACGACCGGCGAGATGCTGGACGCCAACGAGGTGGAGCGCAGCCCCGAGGACTCCGTCCTGGAGTCCCTCTCCAACGCGGCGCTGCTGGAGGCCGTGCGCAAGCTCAATCCCCAACAGCAGGAGTGCGTGACCCTGCGCTTCCTGCAGGGCCTCTCGGTCGCCGAGACGGCCCGGGTGATGGGGAAGAACGAGGGCGCGATCAAAACCCTGCAGTACCGGGCGGTCCGGACCCTGGCCCGACTCCTCCCGGACGACGCCCGCTGACCATGACGCTGTGGTCCGATCATCCTTCGTCCGTAACCCAAGTGCCGCGTCGCTCGTTGTGCGGAATGCAGGCTCCCTGTGGACATGCCCTGCCCGAAGGCGATCACCCGAAAGGGTGGATCCGCTCAAGGAAGGCAACCTTCCGGACACCCCGGGGAGTCGATCGTCATGACGAGAGGAGGTGCCGCCAGTGATCGCGAACGTTTCTCCGCACCGGCGGGCGAACGCCTTCGCCCAGGCCCTGGAGGATCGGACCCCGTCCGAACCCTCGGAACCGGAGCCGGCGGCCGAGCAGTCCGAGGCACCTGCCGAACCTGCCGACTGCGACCGGTTGTTGGCCCTGGCGAGCGCGCTCGGCGAAATGCCACGCCCGCAGATGGACGCCGACGTCAAAGTGGTGCAACGAGCGCAGCTCGTGGCCGCCATGGAGACCATGGTGATGGAGGAGAGGTCGGGGGGCGGTGCCGCCTCCGACCCTCAGGTGCCCGAACAGCGGACCGGTCGCGGCGCCCACCGGGCGACCTCGCTCCGGAAATTGCGGCCCCGCTCCCGCTGGTCCAAGGGCATCGCAGCGGGCGGCCTCACGGTCGGTGTGGCCGCGGGAGCCTTCAGCGGAGTGGCCGCTGCCAGCACCGACGCCCTGCCCGGTGACTCCCTCTACCCGGTCAAACTGGGCATGGAGGACATCAAGCTGGGCATGGCCGACGACGATTCGGACCGGGGCGAGCTCTATCTCGACCAGGCCTCGAACCGCCTGTCGGAGGCCCGTCGGCTGATGGAGCGCGGCAGGTCGCCGGGCTCCCTGGACCACGAGGTGCTGGGCGAGATCCGCCGGGCCCTCGCGGGCATGAAGCACGACGCGGAGGAGGGCCACCGGCTCCTCCAGTCGGCCCACGAACGGGACGGCTCGCTCGGTCCCATCCAGACCCTGTCGTCCTTCTCCCGCTCCCACCGCGACGCGTGGGGAAGGCTCCGCGAGAAGCTCCCGGTCCAGCTCACGGACGTGGGAGAACAGGTCACGTCGGTCTTCCAGGCCATAGACGATGACGTCGAGCCGTACCAGGGGCTGCTGCCCAAGCCGCCGGAACAGAGTCGCGGACCGGGCTCGTCCGGCACCCCGGCGAAGCCCGGCACCAGCGGCAAGCAGCACTCCGCGCCCCCGGCCACGGGCACCGGCCCGTCCGGCGGCTCCGCGGCTCCCGCGCCGTCTCCCTCGGGCTCCCCGTCCGCGGGCACCGGCGGCCTCATCGGCGGCGCCGACGGCCTGCTCAACCCGCCGGGGGCGGGCAGCGACCAACTGCCGCCGGTCGCCCCGGAGATCCCGCACCCGGAGATCACCCTCCCGCCCCTGCTCCCGGGCCTGCTGCCGGGGCTGGGCATCAAGGGCGAGAACGCCGACTGACGCGGACCGACGCCGCGGAGGTCGCAAGGCGGCAGCGCCGGCGGGGCACCACGCCCCGTCGGCGCTGCGCCGCGCCTCGGCACGTTCCCATGGGCGCGCCGAGAAGCCCAGAAGCCTAGAAGAAGACCGACCGCCGCTGCACCAGCAGCTTGTACAGCGTGTGCTGGATCTGCTCCCGCACCTGGTCCGTCAGGTTGAACATCAGCATCGGGTCCTCCGCCGCCTCCGGCGGATACCCGTCCGTGGCGATCGGCTCACCGAACTGGATCGTCCACTTCGTCGGCAGCGGCACCGCCCCCAGCGGCCCCAACCACGGGAAGGTCGGGGTGATCGGGAAGTACGGGATCCCGAGCAGCCGCGCGACCGTCTTGGCGTTGCCGATCATCGGGTAGATCTCCTCCGCCCCCACGATCGAGCACGGCACGATCGGCGTCCCCGCCCGCAGCGCCGTCGACACGAAACCCCCGCGCCCGAACCGCTGGAGCTTGTAGCGGTCCTCGAAGGGCTTCCCTATCCCCTTGAAGCCCTCGGGCATCACCCCGACCAGCTCCCCGGCTTCCAGCAGCCGCTGCGCGTCCTCCGCGCACGCCAGGGTGTGCCCGGCCTTGCGCGCCAGCTCGTTGACCACCGGCAGCATGAACACCAGGTCCGCCGCGAGCAGTCGCAGGTGCCGCTGCGCCGGGTGGTGGTCGTGCACCGCGACCTGCATCATCAGGCCGTCCAACGGCAGCGTCCCGGAGTGGTTGGCCACGATCAGCGCGCCACCCTCCTTCGGGATGTTCTCGATGCCCTTGACCTCGACCCGGAAGTACTTGTCGTACACCGGCCGCAGCACCGACATCAGGACCTGATCGGTCAGCTCCTTGTCGTACCCGAAGTCGTCGACCTCGTAGTCACCGGTGACCCGGCGCCGCAGGAAGGCCAGCCCGCCCGCGAGCCGCCGCTCCCACCCGCTCGGGGCGGCCGGCGCGGGCACGGCGGACACCCCGCCCGACACCGCGTCCGGATCGGCCGCCGCGGACCCGGCGTCCCCGACGGGCCCCGCCCCGGCATCGGGTGCGGTGACCGCGCGGACCCGCCGGGCCCGCCGCCGCGGACGGTCCTCGTCGAACGGAATGACCTTGGCGTCCGCCACTATCGCTGCGCTCCCTCTTCGGCCGCGGATCCGGCTCCGGACCCCGTTCCTGCCACGGCGACGTCGACCTTCAACGCGCCCGCCACCCGGTCCACGGCCCGCGCCGCCCGCTCCGGCGGCAGCAGCCCGTTCCCGCGGCTGCGCGCGAAGTCCGAGAAGGTCTCGGCGGTCGTGTACATCGGCTTGAATCCCAGCACCTCGCGCATCTGCGAGGTCTCCACGACCCGCCCGTGCGTGAGCAGCCTGGTCTGTTCCGGCGAGAAGTCGGTGACCCCGACCGCCTTGAGCGCGGAGCCCACCCACGTGAGCGCGGGCAGCGGCAGCGCGATCGTGGGCCGACCCAGGCGCCGCGAGCACTGGGACAGCAGCAGCACGCCGTCCCCCGCGATGTTGAAGGTCCCGCTGTTCAGGGTGCCGCGCCGGGGCTCCCCCGCCGCCAGCCGCAGCACGTCGAGCACGTCGTCCTCGTGGACGAACTGGAGCCTCGGGTCATAGCCCAGCACGGTCGGCATGACCGGCATCGAGAAGTACTCGGCGAGCGCCGAATCCGCGAAGGGCCCCAGGATGTTGGCGAAGCGCAGGACGCACACGGCCACGTCGGGCCGTCGGCGCGCGAAGCCCCGCACGTACCCCTCGACCTCGACCGCGTCCTTCGCGAAGCCCAGGGCGGGCAGGGACTTGGGCTGCGTGGTCTCGCTGAAGACGGCCGGGTCCCGGGGCGCCGCCCCGTACACGCTCGTACTGGACTTCACGACCAGGCGCCGCACCGTCGGGGACTTCTGGCAGGCCCCGAGGAGCTGCATCGTCCCGATGACGTTCGTTTCCTTCACGGCGCTCCCCGCGCCGCCCGCGCCCACGCCACCGCCGCCGGTGACCGCGAGGTGCACCACGGTGTCCACGGCGTACTCGGCCAGCACCCTGGCGATCGCCGACTGCCGGATGTCCGTCCGGACGAACTCGGCCGACCCCAGCCGGTGCGGCGGAGTGCTCGCATCCACCGCGATCACCCGCTCGACCTCCGGGTCGCGCTGGATCCGGCGTACGAAGCGGCCTCCCAGCTGCCGGGCTGCCCCGGTCACGAGCACGACCTTCCCCACTGCTCAGCGCCTCCCTCGTCGTCCCCCGGCTGCACCACAGCCCCTCCACCAGGATGGTGGAGGGGCTGTGGAAAACACGTACAGCTGCCGTTTACTTCTTGTTACGGCGCTGGACGCGGGTGCGCTTGAGCAGCTTGCGGTGCTTCTTCTTCGCCATCCGCTTGCGCCGCTTCTTGATAACAGAGCCCACGACTACCCTCGCTCACTTCTCGGAACATCCCCACGCTAGCGGGGATCGGTGCGGGGCGTCTGGGCCCACACGACCTACGTCGGCCTAGCCTACCCGCCAGAACTCTGAGCCCGTAATCCGAGGGTGGCCGAGGGTGTCCGGGGACGTCAGTCTCAGGCCGACTCCACCCCCACATAGGACTCTCGGAGGTACTCGTGGACCGCGTTCTCGGGGACCCGGAAGGACCGGCCCACCCGGATCGCGGGCAGATGACCGTTGTGCACCAGCCGGTACACGGTCATCTTCGACACTCGCATCACCGAGGCGACCTCCGCCACGGTCAGGAACTGAACCTCACTGAGAGGCCTCTCGCCAGCAGCCATGACACACCTTTGACCTTCCGCGCATGACGGGCACCGGCTTCCCCTCCGGTTACACCCCGTCGTCGCACGCTCACTCCCCAGAGTAGGGGCGGGTGATACGAGTGGGGAAGAGGAGCTACAGGCACCAGTCCCGGCCACACCTCAGCCCGCGAGCCCCGCCCGCCCCAACACGTACCGCGTGAGCGGACGGTAGTAGTCCGAGCGCACCGCGTCATCAAGCGGAACCACCGCGCATACGCTCCCCTCGGCCTCCCCGACGAAGGGCGCGGGGTCGTCCGTATCCGCCAGCCCGATGGCCGTGAAGCCCAGCTGACCTGCCCCGCAGACCCAACCGTGATCTCCCACCACCAGTTCCGGAAGCGGCCCCCCGGCCTCCGCCAGGGCGCCCAGCGCGATCCGAACCGGCAGCGGCGAATGACTGTGTGCGCCGGTGGCGCCCCCCACCTGACGCGCGCCGGGCTCCCGTACCAGCGCGACCCCCCGTACGTACTCAAGGCGGTGCGTACGTACGCCGAACCGCGTGGGAATGTCCACGGACACCCCCTGCGCCGGGGTGAGGACAACACATCCCACCGCCGACAGGGCACAGGCCAATGTGGCGTAGAAGCCCAGGAGTCGGTGTGGATGGCCGGTGCCGAACAGCACCGGGGCCCGGGTCAGCGCCGCCTCGCGCAACCTCCCCGCGAAGGCGTCCAGCCCGGCCAGCGTCCGCTCGGGATCGATCACGTCCGGGCCGCTGACGTGCCCGGGATCCGCCGAGACCCCGCACCGGTCCGCCATCAGCCGCAGCAGATCGGGCTGCGCCCACCCCCCGTACGGGTCCAGCCCGAGCAGCGCCCGCGGATCACGCGCCGCGAACAGCCGGTAGCTGCGCAGGCTCTCCTCACGGGAGGTGGCGACGGGCCCGGCCAACCGGGCGGCCAGCAGATGCGCACGCAGGGCGCCGGTGCTCAACACCCCTCCGATGCTGCCGCACCCGATCCGACGGATCATCAATTCAGGGAAAGCGCCCCACAGTTGGCCTAATGTCGCACTTGCGCGGAGACCCCTGCCGGCGCTCGGTCAGGTCAGCATCCCGCGCAGCGGGAAGACCGCCCGCCGGGTCGCCAGCACCGCCTGGTCGATCCGGTCCGCCGGATCGTAACCCGACTCCCAATCCCGCCACTCGGGCGTGCGCCCGTCCGTCATCCGGGCCGGGGCCAACTGCCGCGTCCGCGCGTACGCCTCGTCGCGCCACGACGCCGGGACGGCCGACTCCGGGTCGAGCGGCCGGTGCGCGGCGATCGCGACCAGGTGCGTCCAGGAGCGCGGCACGACGTCCACGATCGCGTAACCACCGCCGCCGAGGGCGAGCCACCGCCCGTCCGCATGGGCGTGGGCGAGCTCGTGGCAGGCCTCCTGCACGGCCCGCTGGGCGTCCAGCGACACCGCGAGGTGGGCCAGCGGATCCTCGAAGTGCGTGTCGGCGCCGTGTTGGGTCACCAGCACCTGCGGCCGGAAGTCCGCGAGCAGCTCCGGCACCACCGCGTGGAAGGCCCGCAGCCACCCCTCGTCCCCGGTCCCGGCCGGGAGCGCGATGTTCACGGCCGAGCCCTCGGCGGCGGGCCCCCCGGTCTCCTCGGGCCAGCCGGTCTGCGGGAACAGGGTCCGCGGATGCTCGTGGAGGGAGACCGTGAGCACCCGGGGGTCGTCCCAGAAGGCCTCCTGCACCCCGTCCCCGTGGTGCACGTCCACGTCGACGTAGGCGACCCGCTCGGCCCCCAGCTCCAGCAACCGCGCGATCGCGAGGGCGGCGTCGTTGTAGACGCAGAAGCCGGCCGCGCCGCCCGGCATCGCGTGGTGCAGCCCGCCCGCGAAGTTCACGGCGTGCGCCGCCTCCCCGCGCCAGACCGCCTCCGCCGCCGCCACCGACTGGCCGGCGATCAGCGCCGACGCCTGGTGCATCCCGTGGAAGGCCGGATCGTCCACGGTGCCCAGACCGTACGAACCGTCGGCGACCCCGGGGTCGGCGGACACCTCCCGCACCGCGGCGACGTAGTCCTCGCGGTGGACCAGCCGCAGCGTGGAGTCACCGGCCGGCTTCCCGGCGCGCACCACCACCTCCCGGTCGAGCCCGAAGGCCCGCACCAGACCCATGGTCAGCGCCAGGCGCACCGGATCCATCGGATGGCCGGGCCCGAAGTCATACCTCGTGACCGCCTCGTCCCACATCAACAGCCCTGACACCGACTCGCCGCTCATGCCCGCCACCGTATCGGGCGCCCTCCGCGGCGAACGACCGGGCGTAGAGGAGTGTGACGAGGACCAACGCCATCGGGACGAGCATGGCCCCCCGGTAGCTCCAGGCGTCGCCGAGCGCGCCCACCAGCGGAGCCCCGACCAGGAACCCGACGTAGTTGAAGATGTTGAGCCGCGCGATGGCCGTGTCGGAGGCCGTGGGGAAGAGACGGCCCGCCGCGGCGAAGGTCTGCGGCACGATCACGCAGAGCCCGATCCCGAGCAGGGTGAAGCCGAGCATCCCGATCCACGCCCCGGGCGCTCCGGCCACCACGGCGAAGCCGCCCGCGGCGATGACCGTCCCGGCTCGCACGACGGCCACCGCGCCGAAGCGGCGCACCCCGAGGTCACCGACGGCCCGGCCGATCAGGGTCATCACCATGTAGACGTTGTAGGGGACGGTGGAGAGCTGCTCGGAGCTGCCGAGCACGTCCTTGAGGTACTTGGCGCCCCAGTTGGAGACGGTCGAGTCCCCGATGTAGGCACAGGCCATCACCAGGCAGAGCGGCAGCAGCAGCTTGAACCCGCCGTCGCCCAAGCCCTTCGCCGCCTGCGCGGATCCGCCGGCGCCCGGTCCGCTCCCGCCCCCGTCGGCCGCGCGCTGGTCGACGTAGTACCGGCTGCCCACGAAGGCGAGCGGCAGCAGGACCACCACGGCCGGCAGGTAGCTGGTGAAGAGGGACAGGTCCCAGTGCGCGCCCGCCCACGCGGCGGACGCGCCGACGATCCCGCCGAGGCTGTACGAGGCGTGGAAGCCCAGCATGATGCTGCGGCCGTAGGCCTGCTGGAGGCTGACCCCGAGCATGTTCATCGAGGCGTCCAGCGCACCCACCGCCAGCCCGAACGCACCGAGCGCCAGGGCGACGTGCCACATCCGCGTCCCGGCCCCGGCGCCGAGCAGCGCGAGCAGGACGAGCGGCTGCGCCCAGCGCAGTACGGTGCTGGGCGCCACCCGCTTCACCAGGTGCTCGGTCCCCACGCTCGCCACCCCGGCGAGGACGGGGACGGCGGCGAGGAAGGCGGGCAGGAGGCCGTCGGATATCCCGTACTGGCTCTGGATCGCGGGGATCCGGGTCACCAGCAGGGCGAAGGTCACGCCCTGCACGAAGAAGCTGAAGCCCAGGGACCCTCGTCCACGGCGCAGCCGCACGTCTGCTGTCATGGCGGCTCAGCGTAGGCGCGGGTGCTACCCGTGGGTAGAGCGATCACATATCGAGTTGGAGAAGCCCCGGGAGTTCCTTCATCTCGCCGAACAGGCCGGTGGCGCCCGCGAGCCGTTCGGCCGGGGTCATCGAGGTGAAGCCCAGGACGTCCATCCCGGCGGCCCGGGCCGCCCGCACCCCGAGCGGGCTGTCCTCGACGACGACGCAGCGCCCGGGCTCCACACCCATGCGCGCGGCGGCGTGCAGGAACAGGTCCGGGGCGGGCTTGCCCTTGCCGACGTCCTCGGAGCTGAAGATCCACTCTTCCTCGAACCACTCGTCGAGTCCGGTGGTGCGGTGCCCGACCCGGATCCGCTCGTGGCTCCCGGAGGAGGCCAGGCAGTACGGGATCCCGCGCGCGGTGAGTTCCTCCAGGACCTCCACGGCGCCCGGGACGGGCCGCAGTTCCCGCGCGAAGGCGGCGAACACCCGGGCGTGCAGGGTGTCGTCGAAGTCCTCGGGGAGCCGCTCGCCGGTCCGCTCCAGGATCGTGTCGTGCACCCGGTGCACCGCGGCCCCCATGTAGTCCCGCAGGGAATCCTCGTAGGAGGTGGGGTGTCCCAGCTCGGTCAGGTACGCGGAAAGGATGGTGTTGGAGAGCGGCTCGCTGTCCACCAGCACACCGTCGTTGTCGAAGATCACCAGGTCGTAGCTCATGTACCCGACCCTACGTATTTCTGGCCCGGAACGCAGAAAAGCCCCGCACCATAAGGTGCGGGGCTTTCCCACAATGATTGTTCGGCGGCGTCCTACTCTCCCACAGGGTCCCCCC
>NZ_JBHWLC010000101.1:0-26924 GCF_042730635.1 Streptomyces sp. NPDC059917 | reverse complement strand
ACAGGGAGGGCCCCCGCGGTGCGGGGGCCCTCCCTGTATGCGTGTCCGGTACTGCGGTGGTTCGCTGTCAGTGCTTCGCGGGGATGTACGGAGCGAGGTCCGCCGCCAGTTCCTGGTGGACCCGCGCCTTCAGCAGGGTGCCCTCCGGGGTGTGCTCCTCGGAGATGACCTCGCCTTCGGCGTGCGCCCGGGCGACCAGTCCGCCGCGGGTGTACGGCACCAGCGCCTCCACCTCGACCTCGGGCCGGGGCAGCTCGCGGTCGATGAGCGCGAGCAGTTCCTCGATGCCCTGGCCCGTGCGGGCCGAGACGGCGATGGAACGGCGCTCGATGCGCAGCAGTCGCTGAAGGACCAGCGGGTCCGCGGCGTCCGCCTTGTTGATGACCACGATCTCGGGCACCTTGACGGCGCCGACCTCGCGGATCACCTCGCGCACCGCCGCCAGCTGCTCCTCCGGCGCCGGGTGCGAGCCGTCCACGATGTGCAGGATGAGGTCGGAGTCGCCGACCTCCTCCATCGTGGAGCGGAACGCCTCGACGAGGTGGTGGGGCAGGTGTCGGACGAAGCCGACCGTGTCGGCCAGGGTGTAGATCCGGCCGCTCGGCGTCTCGGCCCGGCGCACGGTCGGGTCGAGGGTGGCGAACAGCGCGTTCTCCACCAGGACGCCCGCTCCGGTGAGGCGGTTGAGCAGTGAGGACTTGCCCGCGTTGGTGTATCCGGCGATGGCGACCGAGGGCACCTTGTTGCGGCGCCGTTCCTGCCGCTTGATGTCGCGGCCGGTCTTCATCTCCGCGATCTCACGGCGCATCTTCGCCATCTTCTCGCGGATCCGGCGCCGGTCGGTCTCGATCTTGGTCTCACCGGGACCGCGCGTCGCCATGCCGCCACCGCCGCCGCCACCCATCTGGCGGGAGAGCGAGGCACCCCAGCCGCGCAGTCGCGGCAGCATGTACTGCATCTGCGCGAGTGCGACCTGCGCCTTGCCCTCGCGGGACTTGGCGTGCTGGGCGAAGATGTCGAGGATCAGCGCGGTCCGGTCGACCACCTTGACCTTGACGACGTCTTCGAGGGCGATGAGCTGGCCCGGGCTGAGCTCGCCGTCGCAGACGACGGTGTCGGCCCCGGTCTCGGTGACGATGTCCCGCAGCTCGCGCGCCTTGCCGGAACCGATGAAGGTGGCCGGGTCGGGCTTGTCGCGGCGCTGGATCACGCCGTCGAGCACGAGGGCGCCCGCCGTCTCGGCGAGGGCGGCCAGCTCCGCGAGGGAGTTGTCCGCGTCCTGCACGGTGCCGGTGGTCCAGACGCCCACGAGGACCACGCGCTCCAGGCGGAGCTGGCGGTACTCGACCTCGGTGACGTCCTCGAGCTCGGTGGAGAGGCCGACGACGCGCCGCAGTGCGGCGCGCTCGGAGCGCTCGTACTGCGCGCCGTCGCGCTCGCCGTCGATCTCGTGGCTCCAGGCGACGTCCTCTTCCATCAGGGCATCGGCCCGAAGGCTCTCGGTGAAGCTCTGCGCGTCCTTCGCCTCGGGCGAGTCCTGCGCGTCCTGGGAAGGGGAAGAAGAGGAGGTCATTGGATCCTTACGTCGTTTTCGGATGGTTCTCGCGCCGGTGTCCGGCCCGTCGGTGCGGGCAGGGCTCCCGGCCGTACGTACAACGTGTCACACGGGCGGGAGATTCCCTACGGGGCCCCGGACCGGCGGCCGCGTCGGCAATCCCCGTCCCGTCGATGGTGACATGCCCGTTCCCCGGCAGTCACACCCTTTTCGGGCCGCTCTCCCGCTCCCGCGCCCGTCAGGTGGTCTTCGACGCGCTCCACTCCGGGTGCCCCGGCATCGGCGGCGTGGTCCTGCCGTACAGCCAGGGCCGGAGGAAGGCGGTGAGGTCCTCGCCCGCCACCCGCGACGCCAGCCGGACGAAGTCGTCCGTGCCCACGACCTGGTCGGCGTGCTCGCCCACCCAGCGGCGCTCCAGGTCCTCGAAGGCCGGTGCGCCGATCTTCTGCCGCAGCGCGTACAGGATCAGGGCCGCGCCGTCGTAGACCACCGGCCGGAAGAGGCCGATCTTCTCGCCCGGCGCCGCCGCCTTGGGCTCGGCCGGCGGGCCGCCGGCGGCCCGCCACTGGTCGGAGCGCTGGTACGCCTCGCGCATCCGCCGTTCCAGGGAGTACTTGCCGAGCCCGTCGGCGTACAGGGCCTCGTACCAGGTGGCGTGTCCTTCGTTGAGCCACAGGTCGGACCAGGTGCGCGGGGTGACGCTGTCCCCGAACCACTGGTGGGCCAGCTCGTGGACCATGATCGAGTCGACGTACCACTCGGGGTAGCCGGGGTCGGTGAAGATCCCGCGTTCGAAGAGCGAGAGGGTCTGGGTCTCCAGCTCGAAGCCGGTGCTGGCGTGCGCGATCAGCACCCCGTAGGTCTCGAAGGGGTAGCGGCCGACCCGCTTCTCCATCCACTCCATCTGGGCCGGGGTCTTCTTCAGCCAGGGCTCCAGCAGCTTCTTGTCCGCGGTGGGCACCACGTCCCGCAGCTCCAGGCCGTGCGGCCCCTCGCGGCGGAGCACGGTGGAGGCCCCGAGGGAGACCTGGGCCAGCTCGGTCGCCATGGGGTGCACGGTGCGGTAGGTCCAAGTGGTCGCGCCGGCGGCGGCGCGGTCGGTCGTGAGGACCGGGAGCCCGTTGGCGACGGCGGTGGTGCCGTTGGGGGCGGTGATCCGGAAGGTGAAGAGCGCCTTGTCGGAGGGGTGGTCGTTGCAGGGGAAGACCTGGTGGGCGGCGTCCGCCTGGTTGGCCATGGCCAGGCCGTCCGCGGTCCGGACCCAGCCCCCGTCCCCGCTGCCGCTGCCGCCGCCGCGCGGGTCGCTGGTGTGGTGGATGGTGATGCGCAGCGGTTCGTCGGCCGCGAGCGGGCGCTCGGGGGTCAGTACGAGGTCCTCCCCCGCGGTGGCGAAGGGCGCGGGCCTGCCGTTGATCTCGGCGGAGCGGACCGTGCCGCGGGCGAAGTCGAGGTTGACCCGGTCCAGCTCCGTGAGGGTGTGGGCCCTGATGACGGTGACCGCGTCGAGCGGGGTGCGGTTGTCCTTGTAGGTGAAGGAGAGGTCGTACGAGTCGACGTCGTAACCGGGGTTGCCGAGCTCCGGGAAGAGCCGGTCGCCGATGCCCAGGGCCTGCGGCGGGGGCAGGACGGCGGCGACGAGCGTGAGGGAGGCCGCGCCGAGCAGGGCGGCGCGCAGGCGGGGGGAGGTGAGGCGCATCCCCACCCCATACCAGCGCCCGCCGCCCTCTCCCGTGCGACGCGACGCGCGGCACGGACGGCCCCACCCGAAGGGGTGGCTCCGCTACACGCGGCTCACGTCATAGACCCCCGGCACGTCCCGCATCGCCCGCATAAGCCCCGGCAGCCCGGTCGCGTCGCGCAGGTGCAGGGTGTAGGTGTGCCGGACGCGCTGTTCGATGGGGGCCTCGACGGTGGCCGAGATGACTTCGACGCCCTCGTGGGCGATGGCCTCGGTCAGGTCGGCCAGCAGGTGCGGCCGCCCGAACGATTCGGCGAGCAGCGTCACCCGGCAGTCGGCGGTCGCCCGCCAGTGCACGGCGACCGAGGTCCGACCGACGGAGCGCATCTGTTCGACGGCCGGGCAGGCGATCCGGTGGACCGTGACCGCCCCGCCCCGGACGACGAAACCGGCGACCGAGTCGGGCGGGACCGGCGTGCAGCACCCCGCGAGCCGGACGGGCGCGTCCGGCAGGTCGGCGACCGCGTTGCGCCCGCCGGGCCGCAGGCTGACCATCGGCAGCGGCGCCCGGGGCGGGGCGGTGGGCGGTTTGACGGCGGCGGGATGGGACTGGAGCCAGGTGCTGATGGCGATCCGGGCGGCCGGGGTACGGGCGTGGTCGAGCCAGTCGGCGGCGGGCCCGGAGGAGGCGTCGTGCGCGAGCAGCAGCTGCACGGTGTCCGCGTCGGCCAGCCGGGTGGCCAGGGAGGTGAGGCGCCCGTTCACCCGGGCGCCGATACAGCCGTGCGCGGCCTCGCCGTACTGGGCGTAGGCCGCGTCGATACAGGTGGCCCCGGCCGGGAGGCTGATGGTGCCGTCGGCGCCCCCGCCGTCGGCCCGGAAGACGGTGATCTCGCGGTCCTGGGCCAGCTCGGCGCGCAGCGAGCTCCAGAAGGTGTCGGGGTCGGGTGCGGACTGCTGCCAGTCGAGCAGTCGGGAGAGCCAGCCGGGTCGGGTGGGGTCGACGCGCTCCTCGTCGACCTCGCCCTCGGCCGCGGCGCCCGGGGCCCCCGGGAGGACCGGCGCGGTCGCGGCCGCTCCCTCGCCGAAGATGTACGGATTGCCGAGGGCGACGACTCCGGCCTCGGCGACCCGGTGCATCTGGTGGGTGCGGACGATGACCTCGGCGACGTTGCCCCCGGGGGTGGCGATGGCGGTGTGCAGGGACTGGTAGAGGTTGAACTTGGGTACCGCGATGAAGTCCTTGAACTCGGAGACGACCGGGGTGAAGCAGGTGTGCAACTCCCCGAGCACGCCGTAGCAGTCGGCGTTCTCGCCGACGAGGACGAGGAGGCGGCCGAAGTCGGAGCCGCGCGGTTCGCCTCGGGTGAGGGAGATCCGGTGGACGGAGACGAAGTGCCGGGGGCGGATGTGCACCTCGGCCTGGATGCCGGATTCGCGCAGGACCGCCCGGACGGAGTCGGCGATGCCGGGGAGCGGGTCCCGCTCGCCCGCGTGGGCGGCGATGAGGGCGCGGGTGCGCTCGTACTCCTCGGGGTGGAGGATCGCGAAGACGAGGTCTTCCAGCTCGGTCTTGAGGGCCTGTACGCCGAGCCGCTCGGCCAGCGGGATGAGGACGTCCCGGGTGACCTTGGCGATGCGGGCCTGTTTCTCCGGGCGCATCACGCCGAGGGTGCGCATGTTGTGCAGCCGGTCGGCGAGTTTGATGGACATGACGCGGACGTCGTTGCCGGTGGCGACGAGCATCTTGCGGAAGGTCTCCGGTTCGGCCGCGGCGCCGTAGTCGATGCGCTCGACCTTGGTGACGCCGTCGACGATGAAGCAGACCTCGTCGCCGAACTCCTGGCGTACCTGGTCGAGGGTCACCTCGGTGTCCTCGACGGTGTCGTGGAGGAGCGATGCCGTCAAGGTCGTGGTCTCGGCGCCGAGTTCGGCCAGGATCAGGGTGACGGCGAGGGGGTGGGTGATGTACGGCTCGCCGCTCTTGCGCATCTGGCCGCGGTGCGAGCTCTCGGCCAGCACGTAGGCCCGGCGCAGCACGGAGAGGTCCGCGTCCGGGTGGTGGGCGCGGTGGGCTTCGGCGACGTGCCCGATGGCGTCGGGGAGCCGGTCCCGGGACGTCGGCCCGAGCAGGGCGGCGCGTCCCAGTCGGAGCAGATCGAGCCGGGTCCGGCCACGTCTGCGGAACTCGGGTCGTGCGTCGGGGTTCGTGGCCTCTGCACTCATGGGCACCTCCGGCGGCTTCGACCGGCGGTGGGCATGGGGTGAGCCCTCAGGGCCGGTGCCTGATGCTACCGACCCCACCACGTGGCGCAGTCCAGCTCTCGCACAGCGTGAAATGGATCACCCATTAGAGGGAACCTCTAGCCGAAAGCCGTTTCGGTGAGCCAGGCCGGATCGAACTCGCCCGCGGCCACGATGACGGCGGGTCCGGTCATGTCCACGGCGCCGTCCGGGTGTTCGGTGATGAGCAGGGTGCCGCCGGGCAGGTCGACCGTGTACGTGACCGGCTCGCCGGTGACGGCGGGGTCGGCCCCGTCGCGGCGGGCGGTGGCCACGGCGACCGCGCAGGCGCCGGTGCCGCAGGAGCGGGTCTCGCCGGATCCGCGCTCGTGGACGCGCATGGCGACGTGCCGGGGGCCGCGGTCGACGACGAACTCGACGTTGACACCCGTCGGGTAGGCGGACGCCGGGCCGAAGGCGGGGGCGGTGAGCAGGCTCCCGGCGTCGTCGAGGGAATCAACGAAGGCGACCGCGTGCGGGTTCCCCATGTTCACGTTGCGCGCGGGCCAGCTCTTCGGGCCGATCGTGACGGTGACCTCCCCCTCGGGGAGCGCCGCGCGGCCCATCGAGACGGTGACGGCGCCGTCCTTGTGGAGGTGGACGTGCTTGACGCCGCCGCGGGTGGCGACGGCGAGGTCGCCGGCCTCGACGTGGCCGGCGTGCTGGAGGTAGCGGGCGAAGACGCGGACGCCGTTGCCGCACATCTCCGCGATGGAGCCGTCACCGTTGCGGTAGTCCATGAACCACTCGGCCTCGTCGGCCATCGACCGCGCCTCGGGGTGCGCGGCGGAGCGCACCACGTGCAGCACCCCGTCGCCGCCCATCCCGGCCCGGCGGTCGCAGAGCCGGGCCACGGCCGTGGCGGGCAGGTCGACGGCGTTGTCCGGGTCCGGGACGATCACGAAGTCGTTCTCGGTCCCGTGGCCCTTGAGGAACGCCAGCGGCGCGGTGGAGGTGGTCACCTCCCCATCGTACAAACCCGGGCCGCGCGAGAAGTCAGCGGAGCCGGGCCACGCGCAGGACGGCCAGCGCGACGAGGCCGAGGGCGACCAGCGCGTAGAGGGCGGCGATGCGCCAGTTCGGGCGGCGGCCGGAGCCGCGGGCCGGGAGCCCCGGCCAGGTGTAGCCGACGCGGCGGGCGGCCATCATGCCCCAGCCCCCGGCGCAGGAGCTGATGAGCAGGCCGAGCATGGCGACGACGGCGCCGCCGTCGCCGAACTCGAAGGCGAGGGGGAAGGCGAACATCAGGGATCCGGCGGCGGCCAGCATCACGATGGGCGCGATCTGCCAGATCCGCAGGCGGCGCTGCGGGCGCAGTTCGACCTCGAACTCGGGGGCCTGCGCGGCCGCGGCGTCGGCCGCGTCCAGGCCGCCGTCCAGCCCGGCCAGGCCCGCCAGCGCGTCGGGTCCGTCCGGACCGTCGGGCGTCAGCCGGACCGGTTCGGCGGGCAGGCCGAGTCCGTCGGGAAGGACCGGATCCGTTTCCTGCCGGTCGCGCTCCCGCCCGGTGTCTCGAGGGCCGGCCTCCATCGCCACGCGCCCTCCCCACTCGGACTTCGTACGTTGTCGATCACCGCCGGTGTCGACACCGGCCGGAGTTTGATGATGGCACGGCCCCGGGCCCCGAACAGGCGCCCGGAGCGTCCCGATGCCATCACGTGATCAGGCTGTGACCGCCCGTTCGACCAACGACTGCGCGAGTCCGGGGAGTTCCGCCCGGTCCAGGGCCGCTCCGCTGAGCCAGTGGACCCGCGGGTCCCGGCGGAACCAGGAGTCCTGGCGGCGGGCGAACCGCTTCGTGGCGCGGACCGTTTCGGCCTTGGCCTCCGCTTCGGTGCAGCGGCCCGCCAGGGCGTCGAGCACCTGCTGGTAGCCGAGCGCCCGGGAGGCGGTGATCCCCTCGCGCAGCCCCTGGGCCTCCAGCGCCCGCACCTCCTCGACCAGGCCGTCCTCCCACATCCGGTCCACGCGCAGGGCGATCCGCTCGTCCAGCTCGGGCCGGGCCACGTCCACCCCGATCTGCACGGTGTCGTAGACGGACTCGTGGCCGGGCAGGTTCGCCGTGTACGGGCGCCCGGTGATCTCGATGACCTCCAGTGCCCGGACGATCCGTCGGCCGTTGCTCGGCAGGATCGCGAGGGCGGCGGCCGGGTCGGCGGCGGCGAGGCGGGCGTGCAGGGCGCCCGGGCCCCGCAGGGTGGCCTCTTCCTCCAGCCGGGCCCGGACCTCCGGGTCGGTCCCGGGGAACTCCATCGCGTCGAGGGCGCCGCGGACGTACAGTCCGGAACCGCCGACGAGGACGGGGGTGCGCCCCTCGGCGAGCAGCCGGTCGATCTCGATGCGCGCGAGGCGCTGGTACTCGGCCACGCTGGCCGTTTCCGTCACGTCCCAGACGTCGAGGAGCCGGTGGACGACTCCCCCGCGCTCCTCGGTCGTCAGTTTGGCGGTCCCGATGTCCATCCCACGGTAGAGCTGCATGGAGTCGGCGTTGACGACTTCTCCGTCGTAGCGACGGGCCAGGGCGACGCCCAGATCGGACTTTCCGGCTGCCGTGGGGCCGACGACGGCGATGACCCGCGGTGCGGGGGCTGGGCTCTTCACCGTCCCAGTCTCGCAAACCCCGAGGCGTGTACCCGATCGAGCTACGTGACGGGCCGGGTACGGGGTCGTTGCCCTGGCGAGGTTCCGGCCCGGCCCGCGACCGGCGGTGGCCGGTCCGGCCAAGGCGGAACTTCACCCGCACGAGTAACGTTATGGGAGTAGACATGGGCGTTTTTGATCGGTTTCGCCGGAAGGCCACGGAGCCTGCCGAGGAGGTCGTCGAGTCGACCGCCGCGGTGGAAGCCGAGGTGACCGACGAGGCCCCCAAGGCCGAGACGGAGACCGCCGCGCCGGAAGGCGTGGAGATCCCCAAGCAGCAGTGCGCGGAGGAAGCCGCGGACAGCGAGGCCGGTGAGGGCGCCCGTACGTAGGAGCTACTGCCACTGGAAGGTGTCCCATGGGCCTGCTGGACAATTTGAAGGCCAAGCTCGCGCCGGCCAAGGACAAGCTGGGTGACCTCGCGCAACAGCACGAGGGAAAGATCGGCGACGGCCTGGACAAGGTCGCCAAGGTCGTGGACTCCAAGACCAAGGGCAAGTACAGCGACCAGATCACCTCGGGCGCCGGCAAGGCGAAGGACGCCCTGGGCAAGGTCGCGCACAAGGACAGCCCCGGCGGGCCGACACCGCCGGCGTCTGCCTGACGTGATCCGAAGAAGGGGCGCGGGGGTTTCCCCCGCGCCCCTTCTTCGCGTTTTCCGTGCCGGGCGCGGGGGTGATGTCTGTCAGGTCGGGGCGCGCGACCCGTTCGGCCCAACGGGCGGCGACGGGCCTCGGCGGGGCCTAGGACCAGGCGGCGACGAAGTAGCCGACGCCGTAGGGGGCGTCCTCGTACAGCAGGCGGCCTTCGAGGTCCGCGCCCTCGGCGGCCCCGGCGAGTACCTGCCAGGGGGCGCGGCCGGCAGCCTTCAGCTCGGCGGCGAGGTCCGCGTCGAGGGCGGCCAGCGCGGGCAGGTCGGCGGCGCCGAGGGCCGCGGCGGCGGCCTCGTCGAAGGCCTCGGCGCGCTCGTCCAGGTAGCCGGGGGCCTTGAGGGTCCGGCAGGCGCTGCCGTCGCCCATGACGAGCAGGGCGACCCGCTCGGCGCGGGCGGCGAGCTCGCGGCCGGTCTCCAGGCAGCGGGCGGTGGTCAGCGGCTCCTCGACGCCCAGGCCCTCCACCGGGGCTCCGGACCAGGCCGTGTGGTCGAGCAGCCAGGCGGCGACGGCGAGGGACGTGGGGAGCGGGGGGCCGGACCGGGGGTCGGTCGGGGGCTCGCCCAGCCGCACCTCGACGTCGACGCCGAAGCCGTGGAATCCGCCGCGGGTGCCCTGCGGGTACGGGCCCCCCTCGCCGGGGTCGGCGGGCCCGACCACGACCAGGCGGTCGGGGCGGGCGGCGGCGAGCACCGCGAGGGCGTCGGAGCAGGCGGTCCGGGCGTCGGCGAGTTCACCGGCGGCTCCGGTGGCCACCGGGGGCACGAGGAGGGGCGGGGCGGGGCAGACGGCTGCGGCTACGAGCATTCCGGCAGCCTAGTCGCCGGGGGGCGGGGGGTCGGGCCGCGGTGCGGGTCGGGACGCGGTGGCCCCGATGCCTCCGGCGGCGCCTCGAACGCCGGCGGGCCCGGCCGGGGGCGCGGCATTCCGCGTCCCCGGCCTCCGGCGGGGCCGGATCGGGTGCGGCCGGGGCGTTGGTCAGGTGGTGGGGGCCGCGCAGGACGTGGGGGTCGGGGGGAGGGGGGCCGGGACGCCGAGGGTGGGGATGCCCAGCATGACTCCGGCGGGCTGGGGCGGAGCGGCGTTCCGCTTCTCCCACGCGTCGCCCGCGCGGGTGCGACGTACCGCCCCCGCGGGGCCCTCCGCCAGCAGGTGGTGCGGAGCGGCGTAGGTGATCTCCACCGTCACCACGTCACCCGGGCGGACCTCCTCGTCCGGCTTGGTGAAGTGGACCAGGCGGTTGTCGGGGGCGCGCCCGGACAGCCGGTGCGTGGCGCCGTCCTTGCGGCCCTCGCCCTCGGCGACCATGACCTCCAGGGTGCGGCCGACCTGCTTCTTGTTCTCCTCCCAGGAGATCTCCTCCTGGAGGGCGACCAGGCGCATGTAGCGCTCCTGGACGACCTCCTTGGGGATCTGCCCCTCCATGTCGGCCGCCGGGGTACCGGGGCGCTTGGAGTACTGGAAGGTGAAGGCGTTCGCGAAGCGGGCCTCGCGCACGGCGTGCATCGTCTGCTGGAAGTCCTCCTCGGTCTCGCCGGGGAAGCCCACGATGATGTCCGTGGAGATGGCCGCGTGCGGGATCGCGGCGCGCACCTTGTCGATGATGCCGAGGAAGCGGTCCTGACGGTACGAGCGGCGCATGGCCTTGAGGATGCCGTCCGAACCGGACTGCATCGGCATGTGCAGCTGCGGCATCACGTTCGGGGTCTCGGCCATCGCCGCGATCACGTCGTCGGTGAAGTCGCGCGGGTGCGGCGAGGTGAAGCGGACCCGCTCCAGGCCCTCGATCTGGCCGCAGGCGCGCAGCAGCTTCGAGAAGGCCTCGCGGTCGCCCATGCCGGATCCGTAGGCGTTGACGTTCTGGCCGAGCAGCGTGATCTCGGAGACGCCCTCGGCGACCAGGGCCTCGATCTCGGCGAGGATGTCGCCGGGACGGCGGTCCTCCTCCTTGCCGCGCAGCGCCGGGACGATGCAGAAGGTGCAGGTGTTGTTGCAGCCGACGGAGATCGACACCCAGGCCGCGTACGCGGACTCGCGCCGGGTCGGCAGCGTCGAGGGGAACGCCTCCAGCGATTCGGCGATCTCGACCTGCGCCTCCTCCTGGATCCGGGCGCGCTCCAGCAGCACCGGCAGCTTGCCGATGTTGTGCGTGCCGAACACCACGTCGACCCAGGGGGCCCGCTGGACGATGGTGTCGCGGTCCTTCTGGGCGAGGCAGCCGCCGACGGCGATCTGCATGCCGGGGCGCTTGGTCTTCATGGGCGCGAGGCGGCCGAGGTTGCCGTACAGCTTGTTGTCGGCGTTCTCACGGACGGCGCAGGTGTTGAAGACCACGACGTCCGCGTCGCCGTCGCAGCCCTCGGGCGCGCGGACGTAGCCCGCGCCCTCCAGCAGGCCCGAGAGCCGCTCGGAGTCGTGCACGTTCATCTGGCACCCGTACGTGCGCACCTCGTACGTGCCCTTGGCTTCCATGACGTCCACTGCTCCACCCGGCTCCACGCTGCTCATGTGACAAGGGTAGGCGGTCGGCGCGCCGTGACAGGACGCCGGTCGGCTGGCAGGATCGCGGCCATGCCCCTCGCACTGGACCAGATCCGCAGGCGCCGCGCCGTGCGGGGCCTGGTGGCCGTGCTGGCCGTCCTCGGGGTGCTGCTCTGGTGGCTGTGGCCCTTCGGCAAGGCGGAGCTGCGGGGGACGCTGGTCTTCAGCACGGGCGTGCGCACCGGGGTCTACCAGCGCTACGGGGAGCTGCTCCAGCAGGCACTGGCGACCGACGTGCCGGGGGTCGACGTACGCCTGGTGACCAGCGAGGGGTCCCAGCAGAACCTGGAGCGGGTGGCGGCCGGCGAGGCGGACTTCACCGTGGCGACGGCGGACGCGGTGGCCAAGTACAAGCGCGACGGGAAGCCGGGGGCGGAGCACCTGAGCGGGGTCGCGCGGCTCTACGACGACTACGTGCAGCTGGTGGTCCCGGCGGTCTCCAAGATCCAGTCGACGAAGGACCTGCGGGGCAAGCGGGTCGCGGTCGGCCAGCCCGGTTCCGGGGTCCGGCTCATCTCCGACCGGATGCTGGCGGCGGCCAAGCTGGATCCGGCACGGGACCTCACGGCCGTGCCCATCGGCATCGACACGATGCCCGCGGAGCTGGAGGCCGGGCGGATCGACGCGTTCTTCTGGTCGGGCGGGCTGCCGACCAGTGCCGTGCGGGGGCTTTCGGAGCGGTACGAGATCCGGCTGGTGCCGCTCGGCGACCTGGTGCCGGAGCTGCAGAAGGGCGGCAGCCCGACGCACTACTACCGGGCGGCGGTCATGCCGCAGGACGCCTACGCGCGGGCCCGCAACACCTCGGCGGTGGCGACCCTGGCGGTGCCGAACCTCCTGGTCACCACGGACCGGACCGGGCCGGAGCTGACCGAGCAGTTCACCCGGACCGTGATCCTCAGCCGGGACCGGATCGGCCACGAGGTGCACGCGGCGCAGCTCGTGGACCTGCGCACGGCGATCTACACGGAGCCGCTGGAGCTGCACGAGGGCGCCCGCCGGTACTACCGGTCGGTCAAGCCGTAGGTCGGCGGGAGGCTCAGGCGCGGGCCGGCAGCAGCATGGTCGCCGAGGCCGCCGCGCCGATGAGGCCCGCGTGGGTGCCGAGGGTGGCGGGGACGACCTGGAGGCCCTGGACGAAGGACAGGGTCGCGTACGAGGCCAGGTGGGCGCGGATCGGGCCGAAGAGGACGTCCCCGGCGGCCGCGACACCGCCCCCGATGACCACGATGTCCGTCTCGACGAGGGTCGCGGTGGCCGCGACGGCGGCGGCCAGGGCGCGGCCCGCGCGGTCGAAGGCGGCGAGGGCGACGGGATCGCCCGCCGCGGCGGCCGCGGCGACGCCCGCCGCCGTGCGGTCGCCCCCCGGGGCCGGGGTCCAGCCCTGTTCCAGGGCCCGGCGGGCGATGGCGGTGCCGGAGGCGAGGGATTCCACGCAGCCGCGACCGCCGCAGGCGCAGGGTTCGCCGTCGAAGGCGACGCTGATGTGGCCGATGTGACCGGCGTTGCCGGTGGGTCCGGGGTGGAGCTGGTTGTTCAGGATCAGTCCGCCGCCGACGCCCGTGGACACGACCATGCACAGGGCGTTCGCGTGCCCGCGGGCGGCGCCCAGCCAGTGTTCGGCGGCCGTCATGGCCACGCCGTCGCCCGCGAGGACGGTCGGCAGGTCGGCCCCGTGCCGGGCCAGCTCGGCGACGACCCGGTCCAGGACCGGGAAGTCCCGCCACGCGCCGATGTTCACCGGGCTGACGGTGCCCCGCGAGGTGTCCACCGGTCCCGCGCTGCCGATCCCGCACCGCACCGCCGAGGTCCACAGCGGGGAGGCCGCCAGCTCGGCGACCACCTCGGCCACCGCCGCCATCACGGCCTCGCCGTCGGCCGCGCGCGGGGTGGGCCGCCGGGTGGTCGCGGCCATCGTGCCGTCGGCGTGCACCAGCGCACCGGCGATCTTCGTCCCGCCGATGTCGATGGCGACGGTCGGCCCGGCGGCCTGGGCGGCCGCGAGGCGGGGCGCGGGGAAGGCGGACGTGGGAGTGGTCACGGGAGGCTCCTGGGGTTCATCGTCAGTATGCCGCCGTCGGCGGGGCCGTACTCTCGCGGGGCTCCAACCTGGGCTGTTCCCCCTGGCGGGCGCGCGGCGGCCCGCCCGCGAGGACGGCGAGGAGCTCCTCGGCGGCGAGCCGGCCGAATCCCGCGGTGTCCCGCACCAGGGCGGTCAGCCGGGGGTGGGTGACGCGGCACAGCGCCGAGTCGTCCCAGGCGACCACCGAGAGCCGCCCGGGGACGGCGATCCCGGCCTCGGCCGCGACGGCGAGCCCGGCGACCGCCATCACGTCGTTGTCGTAGACGAGGGCGGTCGGCGGGAGCGGGCCGCGCAGCACCCGCCGGGTGGCCTCGGCGCCCTGGGCGTCGGAGTAGTCGGTGGTGATCGAGGAGACCTCGGCCGCGGTGAGCCCGCGCCGGTCGGCCTCGGCCCGCAGCGAGGCGATCCGGCGGGCGGTGTGGGCGAGGCCGGGCAGTCCGGCGACGTGCGTGATCCGGCGGTGGCCGAGGTCGTGCAGGTGGTCGAGGATCCGGGCCATGGCCCCCGCGTCGTCGGCCCACACCGAGGAGAGCACCGCGGGCTCGGGGCCGCCCGGCGCGCCGACCGTGACGGCGGGCAGGCCCAGTCCGTCGAGGAGCCGGGGGCGCGGGTCGTCCGTCCGCGGGTCGACGACGAGCACCCCGTCCACGCGCCGCTCGGCCCACCAGCGGCGGTAGAGGGCGCATTCGGCGTCGAGGTCGTCGACCACCTGGAAGAGCAGGGCGGTGCGCTCGGCCGCCAGGACCTCCTGTATCCCGGCCACCAGCTGGAGGAAGAACGATTCGACGCCGAGGGTGTGCGCGGGGCGGGCGAGGACCAGGCCGACGGCGCCGGAACGCTCGCCGGACAGGGCGCGGGCCGCGATGTTGGGCTGCCAGCCCAGCTCCTCGGCGACGCGCCGGATCCTGGCGCGGGTGTCCTGGGAGACGCCCGGGCGGTCGTTGAGCGCGAAGGACACGGCGCTCTCGGAGACTCCGGCCTGGCGGGCGATGTCCTTGATGGTGGGTCTGCGGGCCATGGCCTGCCTCGTCATCCTTCGGGTGCGTGCGGTGCGGGCGGCGCCGGGGAGGCGGCCGCCACGCGCAGGGCGATGGCCGGACCGTACGCGATCCTGCCCTGGCACACCGCCTTGACCGCGGCCCAGTACGTCCCCGGCGCGGTGCCGGGCGGCGGGTGGACCTCGAACTCCAGCTCGGCCGGCGCCCCGTCGGGCACGTGCAGGGGCAGCGAGGCGGGCCCGATCAGCCGCCGGGTGCCGTGCGGCGACGCCAGGTACGCCCGCCCCGTCAGCGGGGACCGCGTACCGGTGCTGCCGATCGTGGCCCGTACGACGGCCCGCGCGCCCGCGGTGACGACCACCTCGGCGTCGGGGGCGGCCACCCACAGCCCGGCCGGGGTCTCGCCGCCGGGCACGGTCACGGTCAGCACGTCCTCGAAGCGGCCCGCCGGGGTGTGGGCGACGACCCGGACCAGGTGGTCACCGGGCGCGGGCGCCGGACCGGGGGCGACGGCCAGCGTCCGCCGCACGTGCCCGCCGTCGGGCAGCTCGGCGTCGTGGACCCGCCAGGCCGTCCACCACCCCTCGGGCGGGTGGACCTCCAGGCGCACCCGGCCGCCCGGGCCGTGGGCGGCGAGCGTGACCCGGGCTTCGCGCGGGGGGCCGTCGACGGTGACGGTGTAGGGGGCGTCGCCGAGCGGGGCCGTGCCCGTGTTGTGCAGCCAGTAGCGGCTGAACACCGGCTGGTGGGGCTCCTCCTCCCCGGCCCGCTCCGGGCCCGGGGAGCGGGCCGGGAGCAGGACGGTGGTGGTCGCGCCGCCGCGGATCCGGTCGGGGAAGGGGCCGAGGGGACGGCCGAGGAGGTCGGCTTCGACGGGACGGTCGGCGGGGCGGTCGGCGAGGCGACCCGCGAGGAGGCGCACGGGGGCGGGGCGGCCGCGGGTCTCGCGCAGCCGCACGGAGAGGTCGCCCCGCCCGGCGGCCCGTTGGACGGTTTCGACGAGGACGCGGTCGGCGGGTTCCACGACGAGGAGGGAGCGGGCGGGCGGGTTGGGGCCCGCGCCGGGCGCGGTGACGACGGCGGTGAGCGGTTTGTTGAACGCGCGTCCCCTGCGCACCAGATCGGCCGCCCGCCAGTCGCCCTCGGCGGCGACCAGGGCGTGTTCGAAGACGTGGGTCCAGTGCTGGAGCTGGAAGGAGCTGCCGTCGGGGGCGGTGCGCCGGGGCGGGTCCATCCAGGCGCCGCTGGGGCGGCCGGTGCAGGAGCGCATGAGGGAGGCGTGCAGGCGGCCCTCGGTGTCGACGGCGAAGCCGGGGGTGCCGCGGCCGAGCAGCGCGACCGTGCGGTCCTCGAAGGCGGTGTGTTCGGCGGCGCCCTCGGCCGGGAGCGGGTGGTGGGCCTCGATCCGGCCGGCCTCGGCGAGGGCGTGCGCGAGGTCGCCGGCGCCGCCGGTGACCACCAGGACGGGCAGGTCGCGCAGGCCGGTCAGGTCGCACCCGGGCCGCCACACCTCGCGCAGCGCGGCCCGGGCCGGTACCCACACGACGCGATGGTCGCGGGCGGCCTCGGCGTACGCGCCGTCGCAGGCTGCCAGGAGCTGAGCGGTGAAGGCGTTCTCCGCGGGTCCGCCGAGGGCGATCCGGACGTCGGGGAGGCTGCTGTCGACGGCCAGGTCCCCCCACCGCGGCCCGCGGGGCCGGGTCGGCGTGGCCGTGACCCCGTGCCGCCCGAGGGTGGTGACCAGCTCGCGCAGCCGCGCGGGAGCGCCCGCGTCGGGCAGCACGATCTCGGCCGCGCCGAGCGCCCGCTGTCCGACCGGCACCCCGTCGGGGCCGGTCAGCGCCGCGCTCAGGGTGCGGGACAGCGCGAACCAGTTCAGGCAGGGGCTGTCCAGGGTCCAGGGCGCCCGGGTGTGGTCGGCGCCGGTGTCGGCCCCGGGGAAGGCGAAGCCGCGGCCGACGGCCGAAGCCGCGGTCTCCGCGACCGGGAGGGCGCCGGGCACGTCGGCGGGGACGCGCAGCCGCACCAAGTGGTCACTCCCTTCGAACGAGTCGACCCGGGTGGTGAGTTCCACTCGGTCGAGGCCGTCCCAGAGGGTGGTGGTGCGGGTCCAGCGCAGGGGTCCGGTACGGCCGGTGGCCACGATCCGCGCGCCGAGCGGACCCCGCTCGGCGCGGCAGGTGAGGGCGGGTTCGGCGGCGGAACCGGTGCCGGGGCCGCGGGGCAGCAGGTGCCAGGGGCCCTCCTCGAAGTGGGGGTGCTGGGCGTACTCGTCCTGGACGACCAGCTCGTCGACCCGGCCCTCGGCGAGCAGTTCGCGTCCCGTGCGCCGGTCGAGCAGGCGGGCCAGGCCGCCGCCGCGCCCGGGGTCGGCCTCGGCGCGGAAGGCCTCGTTCTCGATGACGTGTCCGGCCACGGGTGCCCAGCCGCCGGAACGGGCCGCGCCGTTGGCGGCGTGTGCGGGGGCGGCGCCGAGCCACCAGGTGCGGTGCCCGAGCGGTGGCACGTCCGCGGCGAGGAAGACCAGCTCGGCGGTCCCGTCGGCGACGGCCTCCAGGTGCACGGGGGCGCTGTGGCCCTCGTCGTCGCACACGGTGATCCGGCAGGGGTCGACACCGGCCCCCGCGGATCCGGCCCCTGCGGATCCGGAGGGCGTGGGGCCGGGGGGCGTGGGGCCGAGGGCGGCGAGGTCCACGGTGGCCCGGACGAGGTCTGTCCGGGTCCAGGACAGCGGGTTGTGCACGGTGACGGCGAGGGCGGCGCGCGGCAGGTCCCGGGCGCGGTGGGAGGCGGGGGCGCGGGTGTCGGCGGCGTCGGTCAGGACCCGCAGGGCCTGCGCCCGTACCCCCTCGGCGAGGTCGTGGGCCTCGCGCCAGGTGGGCAGCAGGTCGAGGTAGACCTGGTCCGAGAAGGTGCCGGTGACGGCGTCGTGATGCGCGGCGTGGAGGATGTGACGCCAGGCCTTGTCGAGGGTCTGGCGCGGGTAGTCGGCGAGGCCTTCGGCACAGGCCAGAGCGGCGAAGGTCTCGGCTTCCTCGACGAGGTTCTCGGCAGCCCTGTGAGCCTGTTTCACATCGGCGTAGGTGACGTCCTTGCCGGTGTAGACGGGTCCCATCTCACGGGTGACGGGGAGCGGTTCCTCGCCGCGCGCGGCGAGTTCGGCGCGCACGGCCTCGAAGTGGGCGCGCGGGCCGGAGTGTTCCATGCGCGGCCAGCAGTAGCGGCGGTTCCAGGCGTGCTGGACGTCCAAGCCCCACCGGTGCGGCCAGGAGAAGTCGGTGCCCATGGGGATGAGGACGTTGCGGGTCGTGGCGCTCCGGCGCAGCAGCTCGTAGAGGTCCAGCAGCTGCTCGGCGGCGCTCGCCGCGTCGGGCGCGCCCTGGGAGGACCAGCCCGCGGAGTAGTGCGCGGGCAGGTAGTGCAGCAGCAGCCCTTCACCGCTGGGCGCGATCCACTCGTACTCGGCGGGCAGTTGCATGGCGGTGGGGGGCCGCAGCGGGGCGCCCCAGGTGTCCATCATCGGCCCCCACTGATGGTGGGGACCGCGGGCGAGGACGGCCGAGTCCAGTCCCGCGCCCGCCATCAGGGCGGGGAAGGACGGGTCGTGGCCGAAGACGTCCAACTGCCAGGCGGTGCGCGGGTCGGCTCCGAGGGTGCCGCGGTGCAGGGCCAGCCCGTGGACGGCGCTGCGGATGGTGGATTCGGCCGAGGTGAGGTTGGTGCTGGGCTCGTTGTAGGTGCCGCCGACGATCTCCACGCGCCCTGCGGCGATCAGCCCGAGCAGCTCGGCGCGGTCCTCCGGGTGGCTGTCCCACCAGGGCTTGAGGTAGTCGACCTCGGAGAGCACGAAGGTGTACGCGGGGTCCTCGCGGGCCTGTTGGAGGTGCAGCGGAACGAGGGTGAAGGCCGGCACCCCGATGTACTCCCAGCCGGGCGCGGGGGCGCCGGGCGCCGTCGGCGCGTCCCACAGGGCGGTGTAGGCGGCCTGGGTGTTCCACCACATCGGGTCGTAGTGGAAGTGCGGGACCAGGCGCACGGTCCAGCCGGGTTCGGCGACGGCCAGCGGGAAGGGGTGCTCGGCGAGCGGGCGGCCGTCGGCGGTGGTCACCCTGACCGTCGCGGGCAACCGCTCGCCGGGGGCGGCCCCGGGCGTACGGACGGCCACCTCGACGGTGGATTCCGCCGGCCCCTCGGTGTCGGCGCGCACGATCCGCGGGTGCGGGGTGGTGACGCCGGGGCCCTGCACCCCGACGTACAGCGGCCCGGCCGGCCGAGCGCGCCGGATCCCGACCCGGATCACCTGGCACGGGTCGGCGGACGCTCCGGTGAAGAGGGCCGGGGTGGTGACGGATGTGACCGTGATACCGCTGTCCCTACCGCTGTCCATATTCCGCACACTTCCTTGTGGGACCATTGACAAGCTCGAACTAAAGCGCATTAGTCGCATTAGCTTCACTCGTGACGACCCGCCTGTCAACGGGACTGAAGCGCATAAGTACCCGATTCCCAAAGGTCAGGGACTTTGCACCCCCGATGACGGGACGTTCGCAGTTATGGGCCCTGTTGACTTTCCCCCGCTGAGGGCGGCAGCGTGGGGCACCGGGGGGAATTCCCGAACCCCGCGACGCCCCGGTTCCTCCGACTCCAGGACACTCATGCACCGCGCTGCCGTCCCCGTCCCCACCGGCCCCTTCCCCGCCCCCGTCGCCGATGCTGCCGCCGCTGCCGCTGCCGCCGAGGCCCCGGGCCCCGGCCCGCGCGGTCTCCGGTTCGGCGCGAACTACACCCCGACCCGCGGGTGGTTCCACCACTGGCTGGACTTCGACCTCGACGAGGTGAAGGCCGACCTCGACTCCCTCGCGGCCCTCGGCCTCGACCACGTCCGGGTCTTCCCGCTGTGGCCGCTCTTCCAGCCGAACCGGACCCTGATCCGGCCGCGCGCGGTGGAGCAGCTCGTCGAGCTGGCGGACGCGGCGGGCGAACGCGGCCTCGACGTCGCGGTGGACGGCCTCCAGGGCCACCTGTCGAGCTTCGACTTCCTGCCCGCGTGGACGCGGACCTGGCACCGGCGCAACATCTTCGACGACCCGGAGGTCGTCGCCGGGCAGGAGGAATACCTGCGCACGCTCGCCGCCGCCCTCGCCGACCGACCGCACTTCCTCGGCATGACGGTCGGCAACGAGATCAACCAGTTCTCCGACGACCCGCACCCCGACCCGGACCGCATCACCCGCGAGCAGGCCGACCGTTGGCTGGAGCGGATGTTGGCGGCCTGCGAGCGCGGGGCGCCGGGGAAGTTCCACCTGCACGCCGAATACGACGCGGCCTGGTACCAGGACGGGCACCCCTTCACCGTGGCGCAGGCCGCCCGGCTCGGCGCGGCCACCGCCGTCCACTCCTGGGTGTTCAACGGCACCGCCCAGCGCCACGGCCGCACCGGAACGGCGACCGAACACCACGCGGCCTACATGATCGAGATGTCGAAGGCCTGGGCGACGGATCCGCACCGCCCGGTCTGGCTCCAGGAGGTGGGCGCCCCCGCCCCGCTGATCCTGCCCGCGCACGCCGCGGCCTTCACCGAGGCCACCGTGGCCAACGCCCTGGACTGCCCTGACCTCTGGGGCGTGACCTGGTGGTGCTCGCACGACGTCGGCCGCGAGCTCGCCGACTTCCCGGAGCTGGAGTACGGCCTCGGCCTGCTCACCAACGACCGCACCGTCAAGCCCGCGGGCGAGTCCGTCGCGCGGATCGCCAAGGAGTGGCGGGGCCGCGAGCACCGCCCGCCGGTGCGGTCCACCGCGCTGGTGGCCGACGTCGGCGGGGCGCTGGCGGCGCCCCGGCGCTCGGTGTGCGCACCCGGGGGCGCGTTCTTCGAGGCCTGGGCCGTGCTGGCCGCCCGGGGCGTGCGCCCCGCCGTGGTCCTGGCCGACCACGCCGAGGACCGGGCCCACCTGGCCGCGCGCGGGATCACCGAGGTGCTCCACGTCCGCGACGTCCACTGACCGCACCACCCGCACGGAACCACCCGCACAGCGCCACCCGCACGGCACGGGACCACCCGCACAGCACCGCCCTTCCCCTCCCCCCTCTTGAGGAGACCTCATGTCCGAGACCGACAACGCCGTCGACGCTCGTTCCGGTGCCCCCGACCCCGTCCCCGCCCCCCGCCCGGGCTCCGCTCCCGGTTCCCCGCGTCCCACCCGGCGCGGGCTGCTGCTCGCGGGCGCCGGGGCCGGGGCCGGGGCGCTGCTGGGCGCCTCCGGCCCGGGGGCGGTCGCCTCCGCGGCCACCCGGGCGCCGCTCGCCGCCGCGGTGGACCAGGCCCCGTACGCCTCGTACTGGTTCCCGGACTCGCTGCCGGCGGGGAGCCCCGGGGCCGGGATCGTGTGGCGCTCGCTGAAGCAGTGGCGGCCCGAGAGCGACCCCGACCTCGCCCACAACACCGCGACCGTGCCGCTGGCCGCGCGGTTCACACCGGTGGCGGCCAACACGACGGCGCGGGCCGGGCAGGCCCGGATCTCCTCGCTGGTCTCCTTCGGTCCGACGGCCGGGAATCCCTCGCAGGGCGGCCCGAGCGCCGACTACTACGCGCTCACGCACTGGGCGTACCTCGACGAGCTGGTCTTCTGGGGCGGCTCCTCCGGCGAGGGGATCGTGCTCGCCCCCAACGCACCGGTCGTCGACGCCGCGCACCGCAACGGCGTCCGCGTGCTGGGCAACGTCTTCCTGCCGCCGGTCGCCTACGGCGGGGACCTGCGCTGGACCCGCGACCTGGTGCAGCAGGACTCCCTCGGCCGGTTCCCGATCGCGGAGAAGCTGGCGGAGGTGGCGGCGACGTACGGCTTCGACGGCTGGTTCGTGAACGCCGAGACCGACGGCGGCGACAGCGAACTGGCCACGCGGATGCGGGGGTTCCTGCGCGCGCTGCGCGCGGCCGGGGAGTCGAAGGGGCTGCGGATCACCTGGTACGACGCGATGAACAGCACCGGCCGGGTCGGCTGGCGGGGCGCCCTCGACCAGCTCAACCAGGACTTCTTCGAGGACCGCCAGGGCAAGGTCAGCGACACCCTGTTCGTCGACTTCCGTTGGAGCGCGGGCTCGTTGGCCTCCTCCGGCACCCTCGCCGGGCAGCTCGGGCGCGGGCGCTACGAGCTGTGGGCGGGCGTCGACGTCGAGTCGGCGGGCTGGAACACGGATCCCGGGTGGGACGCGATCGTGCCGCGCGGGCGCGACCACGTCGTCAGCTACGGCTTCTACCGGCCCGAGTGGACCCGCAACCACCTCACCGACCGCTCCCCCGGCGCCTTCCACGCGGCCGACGACCGGTTCTGGACCGGCGAGTCCCTCGACCCCTCCCGGCCGGCGACCGGCAGCGCCTGGCGGGCTCCGGCCACCGTGGTCGCCGATCGCTCCACGGTCACCGCCCTGCCCTTCGCCACCACCTTCAACACCGGCCACGGAGTGCGCTGGTACGAGGACGGGGCGGTCACCTCATCGACCCCCTGGAACCACCTCGGGCTCCAGGACCGGCTGCCGGGCCGCCGCTGGGTGGTGCAGAGCAGCGACGCGCGGCCCGCCGTGACCCTCGACTTCGCGGACGCCTGGCGGGGCGGCTCCAGCCTGCTGGTGGCGGGGGCGCTGGGCGCTCCGGCCACCGTCGGCCTGCACGCGACGCGGCTGCCGCTGACCGGCGCGAGCGTGCTGGAGCTGGTGTACCGGGACGAGTCGGGCGCGGTGGACGTGGAGGTCGGGGTGGCCGTCCGCGAACCGTCGAAGCCGGGCGCGGCCGTCCCGTACACCTGGCTGAAGGCGCGGACGCCCGGCGGCGGGCAGGGCTGGCGGACCGCCCGGGTGCCGCTGTCCGCGCTGGCCGGGAAGACGGCGTACGGCCTGGCGGTCCGGCTGACCCGGATCGGCAGCGGCTCGGTGCGCTGGCGGCTCGGGTCCCTCGCGGTGGCCGACGGGTCCGAGCGTCCGGCCGCGCCGGGCGGAGCGCGGGTGGACGCGGCGGCCCGGGAGGCCGCGAAGGTCTCGCTGCGACTGTCCTGGCAGCGGGCGCCCGGCGCGGTGCGCCACTACGAGCTGCACCGGGTGCTCCCGGACGGGACCCGGCGCTTCCTCGGCGGCACCTGCGGTACGGCGCTGTACGTGCCGGGGCTGGAGCGCTCCGGGCAGGAGGCGCGGACCGCCTTGGAGGTGCGGGCGGTGGGCGAGCTGTTCACGGTCTCGGAGCCGGCCGGGACCGCCTACACCTGGTGACACCGCCGCGCGGCCGCGGCGGCCGCGTCAGCCCGCGTGCGGTCCGGTGCGCGGCACCGTGACGGTCACGCGCAGCCCGTGCGGCGGGTTCGTCTCGTACGAGAGGGACCCGCCGCCCGCGGCCAGCAGGGCCCGGGAGATCGACAGGCCCAGCCCCGAGCCCTTGATGTTCTGGTGGCGGCCGCTGCGCCAGAACCGGTCGCCGACGCGGGCCAGCTCCTCCTCGGTGAGGCCGGGCCCCCGGTCGGCGACGCTGACGAGGACAGAGCGCCCCTCGGCGGTGACCGACACCCGCACCTCCTCACCGGCGGGCGTGAACTTGAGGGCGTTGTCGATGACGGCGTCGAGGGCGCTGGACAGGGCGATGGGGTCGGCCCAGCCGGTGACGGCGGTGCGGCCCTCCTCCGTCAGCCGGACCCCCTTCTCCTCGGCGAGCGGGCGCCAGGCGGCGACGCGCTCGCCGGTCAGCTCGCCGATGTCGGTGAGGCTGATCTCGGCGGAGGTGTGCTCGGCCAGCGCCAGGTCCAGCAGGTCGTCCAGGACCTGGGTCAGGCGCTTGCCCTCGGTGCGCACCGAGGCGATCTCCGCATTGCCCTCGGGAAGTTCGAGGGCGAGCAGCTCGATGCGCAGGAGCAGCGCGGCGAGCGGATTGCGCAGCTGGTGGGAGGCGTCCGCGACGAACGCCCGCTGCTGCTCCAGTACCTCTTCGACGTTGTCGGCCATCTCGTTGAACGATCGGGCCAGCCGGCGGAGTTCCGGTGGTCCGCCACCGGCGGCGACGCGCGAGTTCATCCGCCCGGTGGCGATCCCGTGGGCGGCCGCGTCCAGGGTCCGTACGGGCTTGAGCACCCAGCTGGTGAGCCGGAGCGCCGCCCCGAAGGCGACGAGCATCGCGGCGGCCAGCCCCCCGACGATGAGGAGCCAGCCGCGCAGCGTGGCGGCGCGCATCTGATCGGTGGGCGATTCGGTGACGACGACGGCGACGACGTCGCCGTCGAGCACCACCGGGGAGGCCACGAGCAGCTTCCCGCCGCGCTGCCAGGGCCAGACCTGGGCGGGGTCGTGGCTGCGCCGACCGGCGAGGGCCTCCTCGAAGGCGCGCCTGCCCTCGCCGGTCTCGGGCAGCTGCCACCAGCCGGGGGCGCGGGCCATGGCGTTGTCGTCGCGGTAGAAGATGCCGACGCGGATCCCGTACAGCCCTTGGTAGCGGGCGAGTTCGAGCTGGAGGGTCTCGCGGCGGTCGTCCGCGCCCGTGTCCCCGGAGCCTTCGGAGTCGATGACGAACTGGGCGAGGGCGGCGAAGCGGGCGCTGTCGTCGATCCGGTCGACGACCACCCGCTGCTGCTGCGCGGCGGCCAGGCTCACCGCGAGCGGGAAGCCGAGGGCGAGCAGGGTGCCCGCCATCAGGACGACGAGCAGGGGCAGCAGCCGGGTGCGCACGGTCGGTCCGCTAGGGGGCGGGCGGGGCGACGAGCCGGTAGCCCACCCCGCGGACGGTTTCGATGAGCGCGGGCATCGCGAGCTTGGAGCGGAGCGAGGCGACGTGCACTTCGAGGGTGCGACCGGTGCCCTCCCAGCTGGTGCGCCAGACCTCGCTGATGATCTGTTCGCGCCGGAAGACCACGCCGGGGCGCTGCGCGAGGAGCGCGAGCAGGTCGAACTCCTTGCGGGTGAGCGGTACGTCGGCGTCGTCCACGCAGACGCGCCGGGTGGGCAGCTCGATGCTGACCCGGCCGAAGCGGACGACGGCGGGGGCACCGGCGGGCGCCGCCGAGCCGTCCTCGGAGGCACCGGTGCGGCGGGCCACGGCGTGGATCCGGGCGAGCAGCTCGCCGGTGTCGTAGGGCTTGGTGACGTAGTCGTCGGCGCCCATGTTGAGGCCGTGGATGCGCGAGCGGACGTCGGCCCGCGCGGTCACCATGATCACGGGGGTGGTGGTGCGCTTGCGGATCTTGCCGCAGACCTCGTAGCCGTCCTGGTCGGGCAGGCCGAGGTCGAGCAGGATCACCCCGTAGGGAGTGACCCCGGCGGCGGGGCCCGCGGGCAGCAGGGCCTGGAGGGCCTCCTCGCCGTTGCGGGCGTGGGTGACCTTGAAACCGTGGCGGGCGAGGATCGCGGACAGGGCGGCGGCGACGTGGTCGTCGTCCTCGACGAGCAGCAGTCTCATGCGTCCCCCTTTCCTCATCTCGCCATGTGGGCAAACATGGCCACCATGCATCCACGCCGATGCGGGAGCCCACGTCAAGGGGGTTCCGGCCCGGTGCGCCTTCCGTTATGCACCCGGTACGGGTACGCGCCGACCGTACACGGAGCGTGGTGGGTCGAGGCCGTATCGTTATCCTCAATTCTCGCTCAGATGTGATGACGGTGTGCTCATTGCCTCATTACTGTCCTCCCCAACCGAGGTGGACGGAGCAAGAAGCCGATGAGCGGAGTATCAGTGACCGATGGCACGCAGGACGCGGCGCCCACCGCGGACGGCCTGGTCGTACTGAGCAACGTCAACAAGCACTTCGGCGCGCTGCACGTGCTTCAGGACATCGATCTGAGCATTGCCCGTGGCGAAGTCGTCGTGGTGATCGGCCCCTCCGGGTCCGGCAAGTCCACGCTGTGCCGGACGATCAACCGGCTGGAGACCGTCGATTCGGGCACCATCACGCTCGACGGCCGCCCGCTGCCCGCCGAGGGCAAGGAGCTGGCCCGGCTGCGCGCCGACGTCGGCATGGTGTTCCAGTCGTTCAATCTCTTCGCGCACAAGACGGTGCTGGAGAACGTGATGCTGGGCCAGCTCAAGGTCCGCAAGACGGACCGGGCGGCGGCCGAGGAGAAGGCGCGCTCGCTGCTGGACCGGGTGGGCGTCGGCACGCAGGCCGACAAGTACCCGGCGCAGCTGTCCGGCGGCCAGCAGCAGCGCGTGGCGATCGCCCGCGCGCTGGCCATGGGTCCGAAGGTGATGCTCTTCGACGAGCCGACCTCCGCGCTCGACCCGGAGATGATCAACGAGGTGCTGGAGGTCATGCAGCAGCTCGCCGCCGAGGGCATGACCATGGTCGTCGTCACGCACGAGATGGGCTTCGCCCGTTCTGCGGCCAACCGGGTGGTCTTCATGGCGGACGGAAAGATCGTCGAAGAGGCCACGCCCGACCAGTTCTTCAGCAATCCGCGCAGCGACCGCGCCAAGGACTTCCTGTCGAAGATCCTGCACCACTGACGAGTTCGTCTGGTAGTGATCCGGTCGACGGGGAACATCGTCGCCCGTCGTACAACAACGTCTCATCCGAGGGAAGTTCACCATGAAGGTTCTGAAGGTCGGTGCGTCCGTCGCCGTCGCCGTCGCCCTGGCGCTGACCGCGACCGCCTGCGGCAGCAGCAAGAAGGACGACACCGCGGGCGACGCGGGCAGCACGGCGGGTGCCAAGAAGGACAAGATCGTCATCGGCATCAAGTTCGACCAGCCGGGTGTCGGCCTGAAGACCCCCGACGGCAAGTACGCCGGCTTCGACGTCGACGTGGCCACCTACGTGGCCAAGGAGCTCGGCTACGAGCCCGACCAGATCCAGTTCAAGCAGGCCGTCAGCGCCGAGCGCGAGAACCTGATCGCGAACGGTGACGTCAAGTTCATCGTCGCGAGCTACTCGATCAACGACAAGCGCAAGGAGAAGGTCGACTTCGCCGGCCCGTACTTCCTCGCGCACCAGGACCTGCTGGTCCGCGCCGACGACACCTCGATCACCAAGCCCGAGGACCTCAACAGCAAGAAGCTGTGCTCGGTCACCGGCTCGACCTCGGCGCAGAACGTCAAGACGAAGCTGGCCCCCAAGGCCGACCTCCTGGAGCAGGGAGGCTACTCCGAGTGCCTCACCGGCCTGGAAAACAAGAAGGTCGACGCGCTGACCACGGACAACTCGATCCTTGCCGGTTACGCCGCCCAGGAGACCAACAAGGGCAAGTTCAAGCTGGTCGGGCTGAGCCTGAGCAACGAGAACTACGGCATCGGCCTGAAGAAGGGCGACAAGGAGCTCCAGACCAAGATCAACGCGGCCATCGCCAAGATGGAAGCGGACGGTGCCTGGGAAGCGGCCGTGAAGAAGAACTTCGGTCCGGCCAACTACAAGAACGAGCCCGCGCCGAAGATCACCGAAGGCAGCTGATTCATCGGTGAGGTGCGGCGCCGCCCGCCTGTCACGGGCCCGGGGGGGCCGCCCCCCGCCCGGCCACCGGGGGGGGGCGCCGG
>NZ_JBHWLC010000100.1:0-27112 GCF_042730635.1 Streptomyces sp. NPDC059917 | reverse complement strand
GCCTTCTCGTACTCGGCCGCAACCTCATCCACCGCGGCGACCAACGCCTCCGGAATGAACTTGCCACCGAAATCACCGAAATAGCCCTCGGCGTTCGGGACCGCTCCCCCCGCGTCCGGGAAGAAGGAAGTGGTGCTGGTCATGACCGGTTCTCCTCGGGGGTGTTCTCTGCGTTCTTCAGTTGCGCCACCAGCGCCGCCGGGTCGGGCGCGCGCATCAGCGTCTCGCCGACCAGGACCGCGTCCGCGCCGTCCGCGCGCAGCCGACGGGCGTCCGCCGGGCCGCGCACGCCGCTCTCGGCGATCAGCACCCGGTCGGCCGGGACCTGCGGGCGCAGTCGGCCGGTGAGCCCGAGGTCCATGCGGAAGTCGCGCAGGTCGCGGTGGTTGACCCCGATGTTCACGGCGCCGAGGGCGAGCGCGGTCCGCGCCTCCGCCTCGCTGTGCACCTCCACCAGGACGTGCAGGCCGAGGCCGGTCGCGTACGCGTACAGCCGGGCCAGCCGCTCGCCGGTCAGCGCCGCGACCACGAGCAGGACCGCGTCCGCGCCGAAGGCCCGGCCCTCCGCGATCTGGTACTCGTCGACGATGAAGTCCTTGCGCATGACGGGCAGGCCGACGGCCTCCCGTACGGTCGCCAGGTCCTCGGGACGGCCGCCGAAGCCCTCGGTGTGCGCGAGGACGGAGAGCGCGCAGGCGCCGCCCACCTCGTAGGCGCGGGCCAGCTCGGCGGGCCGGTAGTCGTCGGTGAGCGGGCCCTTGAGGGGGCTGCGGGGCTTGAGTTCGGCGATGACGCCGAGTCCGGGGGCGCGCAGGGCCGCGCCGAAGTCCCGTACGGGGGGAGCGGCTGCGGCCCGGCGCTCGATCTCGGCGAGCGGGACCTCGGCGCGGCGGGCCTCGGTCTGGCGGTGCGCCATGTCGATCAGGTCGGCCAGCAGGCTGCTGCCGGGCGGGGCCGCGGGCTCCGGGGCCCCGGGCTCCGGGGTGGTGGTGCGGGTCAACGTACGACTCCTCGTCGTGTCATGGGGCGTCGTGTCATGGGCGTCGCGTCACAGGATGCGCGTCACGCGGCTGCGCGTCACGGGGTGCGCGTCACGCGGCGGCCGGGACCGGTCTGCGGGTCGCTCCCACGGCCGTCCAGGCGTCGAGCACGGCGGCGGCGCGGCCGCTGTCGATGGCTTCGGCGGCGCGCGCGATCCCCGTGTGCCAGTCCTCGCAGCGTCCGGCGGCCCGCAGCGCGGCGGCCGTGTTGAGCAGCACGATCTCCCGGTGCGGGCCGGTCGCGCCGCCCAGGACGCGGCGTACGGTCCGGGCGTTCGCGGCGGCGTCGCCGCCGCGCAGGTCCGCCAGGGTGGCGGGGGCGAGACCCAGCTCGGCGGGGTCGAGCCGGTAGGAGGTGGTGCGGCCGTCGGCGAGTTCGACGACCCGGGACGGGGAGCAGGTGCTCAGCTCGTCCAGGCCGTCCTGCGCGCAGAAGACCAGCGCGCGCTCGGTGCCGAGCCGGTGCAGGACCTCGGTCATGACCTCCAGCAGGGCCGGGTCGGAGACGCCGAGGGTCTGGTAGCGGGCGCCGGCCGGGTTGCAGAGCGGGCCCAGCACGTTGAAGACGGTACGGACGCCCAGCTCGCGGCGGGGCCCGGACGCGTGCCGGAAGGCGGGCTGGAAGACGGGCGCGAAGAGGAAGGTGATGCCCACCTCGGCCAGGCAGGCGGCCGCCTCCGCCGGGCCCGCGTCGATCCGTACGCCCAGGGCTTCCAGGACGTCGGCGCTGCCGCAGGCCGAGGAGGCGCTGCGGTTGCCGTGCTTGGCGACCGGGACCCCGCAGGCCGCCGCGACGATCGCGGCGGTGGTGGAGATGTTGAAGGTGTCGTGGCCGTCGCCACCGGTGCCGCAGGTGTCCAGGACCCGGCCGTCGCCGGGCAGCCGGGTCCCGAAGGAGCGGGCGGTGGCGACGAGGCCGACGATCTCCTCGACGTCGGCGCCGCGGGCCGACAGGGCCATGGCGAATCCGGCGATCTGGCCGGGGGTGGCTTCCCCGGCCAGCACGGCGGCCATGGCGCGGCCCGCCTCGTCGCGGCTGAGGCGGCGGCCCGCCGCCAGGGTGCGCAGGGCGTTCTTCACCGGGCGGCTCCTTCGAGCGGGGCCGGGACCGGGACCGGTGCCGGGAGGCGGACCGAGTCGACGAAGTTGGCGATGATCCGGTGGCCCTGCTCGGTGAGCACCGACTCCGGGTGGAACTGCACGCCGTACGTCGGGTGCGCGCGGTGGCGCAGGCCCATGACGGTGCCGTCCTGGGCCCATGCGTGGGCGACCAGCTCGGGCGGCAGGCTCGCGGGGTCCACGGCCAGGGAGTGGTAGCGGGTCGCGGTGAACGGGTCGGGCAGGCCGCTCAGGACGCCCGTGCCGTCGTGCCGCACCCGGTCGGTCTTGCCGTGTACGGGGCCCACCCGGACCACGTCGGCGCCGAAGGCCTCGGCGATCGCCTGGTGGCCCAGGCAGACGCCGAGCAGCGGGAGCCGGCCGCTGAGCGCGCGGACGGCGGCGAGGCTGATGCCCGCCTGCCCGGGGCTGCCGGGGCCGGGCGAGATCAGGACGGCGTCGTGGGCGGCCAGTTCCGCGACGGTGACGCCGTCGTTGCGGTGGACGAGGGGCTCCGCGCCCGCCTCGGCCAGGTACTGGACGAGGTTGTAGGTGAAGGAGTCGTAGTTGTCGACGACCGCGATGCGCGGGGCCGGGACGGCCGCGGGGGTGCTCATGCGCCGGCCTCCGCCCGTTCCACCGCGGCGAAGAGCGCCTGCGCCTTGTTGAGGGTCTCGCGGTACTCGGCGGCCGGGTCGGAGTCGGCGACCACCCCGGCTCCGGCCTGGACCCACGCCTGCCCGTCGGCGATGACCAGGGTGCGCAGCGCGATGGCCGTGTCCAGGTCGCCGCCGGTGCCGATGAAGCCGAGCGCGCCGCCGTAGACCCCGCGCCGCTCCTGCTCCAGCTCGGCGATGATCTCCATGGCGCGGATCTTCGGAGCGCCGGAGACGGTGCCCGCGGGGAAGGTGGAGCGCAGCGCGTCGAGCGGCGTACGGCCCGCGGCGAGGTCGCCGCTGACCGTGGACGACAGGTGCATGACGTGCGAGTAGCGCTCGACCTCCATGAGCCGGTCGACCCGGACGGTGCCGGGGGCGGCGATCCGGCCGATGTCGTTGCGGCCGAGGTCGACGAGCATGACGTGCTCGGCGCACTCCTTCTCGTCGGCGAGCAGCTCCGCCTCCAGGGCCGCGTCGGCGGCGGCGTCGGTGCCGCGCCAGCGGGTCCCGGCGAGCGGGCGGGTCTGCGCCCGGCCGTCCTCGACCTTGACCAGGAGTTCGGGCGAGGCCCCGATGACGTGCCGGCCGCCGCCGAGGCAGAGGTGGAACATGTACGGCGACGGGTTGACGGCGCGCAGGTGCCGGTAGACGTCGAGGGGGGCGGCGGTCAGCGGCTTGCTGAACCGCTGGGAGAGCACGACCTGGAAGATGTCGCCGGCGCGGATGTGTTCGCGGGCGGTTTCGACCATGTCGAGGAAGCGCTCCTCGGTGGTGTGGGCGCGCCAGGCGGAACGGTCCTGCTGGTCGGCGTTGCGGGTGCGGGCCAGCGGTCGGTTCGCCGCGGCCGTGGCGGCCGCCGTGCCCGTGAGCCGGTCGCCGTAGAGCCGCTCGTGGGTCGCGCAGAGCCGGGCGACGGCGTCCTCGTAGGTCTCGGCGGCCGTGTCGTACAGGGTCGTGATCAGCACCCGGCGGGTGGCGTGGTCGAAGACGACCAGGTCGTCGGCCTGGAGGAACACCGATTCGGGCATGTCCGGACCGGGTCCGGGCGCGCTGGGCAGCCGCTCGAAGTGGCGGGCGCTCTCGTAGCCGAGGTAGCCCACGGCCCCGCCGTGGAAGGGCGGGAGTCCGGGCAGCCGGGCGACGTCGCGGTCGGCCAGCGGCTGGAGCGCGAGGAGCGGGTCCCCGTCGCCGAGCGGCAGCGGGCGGGTGCGGTGGGCGATGTAGGAGTACCGCGCGACGGCGACGCTCGTGTCGGTCCCGATGACGCTCTCCAGCAGCAGGCCCGTCTCGTCGGGTCCGCAGAGGCGGGCGAAGGCCGTCACCGGGGTGAGGGTGTCGGAGAGCAGCTCGATGTACAGCGGTACGAAGGCGTGCCGGGCGGCGAGGTCCAGCGCGGCCCCGGCGTCGGGCAGCACCCCCGCCCGCAGGTCGACGCCGAGGTCGACGGGGGCGCTCACGCGTCGGCCCCCGATCCGGGGATCGGATCCACCGCGCGGTCCACGGCGGCCTCGGCCAGGTCGAGGATCCGGGCGCAGTCCCGCGCGTCCGATCCGACGGCGACCAGCGCGGCGAGCCGCGGGATGGCCTGGCGGGGCGGCAGGAGCAGGGTGTCGCCGGGCCCGGCGAGCACCGCGGTGTGCGCGATGCCGGGCACGGCGGCCGCGGCGGTGAGGTCCAGCGGGCGGGCGAGGCCGTCGGTGGCCGCGTACACGAAGCGGACCTCGGCGGTGTTCCCGCGCGTCGGGGTCAGGTCGGGAAGTCGGCCGAAGGCCAGCTCGGCGGCGACGGCGACCAGGTCGATCCCGCTGGCCAGGGCGCTGATGAAGGGGATCAGGTCCCCGCCGAGGCGGGCGTTCAGCTCGATCAGGCGCGGGCCCCGGGAGGTGAGGCGGACCTCGGCGTGCGTGACGCCGGTGGTGACGCCGAGCACCCGGTGCACGCCGGTGACCAGCTCGCGGACCTCGTCGGCCCAGGGCTCGCCGTCCGCGGTGGCGACCAGGTGGCCGACCTCCTCGAAGTACGGGTCGAAGCCGAGGCGCTTCTTCGCGATGTGGACGACGTGGACCTCGCCGTCGTGGACGGCGCTGTCGATGCTGATCTCGGGGCCGTCGAGGTACTCCTCGACGAGGATGCCGTGGCCGGTGGGCAGCGTGGCGAAGGCGGCGCCGTCGGCGAGGGCGAAGGCCGCCCGCACCTGGCCCTCGTCGTCGGCGCGGGTGACGCCGATGCTGCCGGCGAGGGCGCGCGGCTTGAGGACCACGGGATAGCCGAACTCGGCGGCCGCCAGGGCCGCTTCGTCCGCCGTGGTGACGAGCCGGTGGCGCACCGCGGCGAGGCCCGCGTCGGCGAGCAGCGTGCGGGTCGCGTACTTGTCGCGGCAGCGGCCGGCGGCCTCGGCGGACAGGTGCGGCAGCCCGAGCTTGGCGGCGGCCGCGGCGGTCGCCTCGACCGCCGTCTCGTCCCAGGTCAGCACGGCCGCGGAGGCGATGTCGGGGCCCGCGAGGGCGAGTACGGCATCGGCGATCGCGACCGGATCGGACAGGTCGGTGACGGCGTGGGAATCGAGGTACTCGCGCTGCCAGTCCGGCTCCGCGGAGAGCACCGCGGAGAGGGTGTAGCGGGCGTGCAGGGACGCGAAGGAGTACGCGCGGTACGGGCGCCCGCCGCTGCCGACCACGATCAGCCGCGGGGCGGCGGAGGCGGGCGGGCAGGCGGCTACGGACTCGGGAACGGCTACGGGCCCGGGCGGGGGCGGGGAGTGCGAGGTCATGGCCGCGCCCCTCAGACCTGGGCCGCGTCGGACGCGTCGAGCGGCGCGAGGAGCTCGGTCAGCTCGTCGAGCACGCCCTTCAGGTCGCCCGCGAGGTCGGCCGGGGCGTGGAAGACGGACGGGTCGGCCGGGTCGGTCAGCTCGCCGACACCGGGGACGGACAGGCTGCGCTCCGCGGCGCGGAAGCCGATCCGGGTGAGGATCGGGCGCAGCATCTCGACGGCCGGCACGCCGCCCGAGGGGCCCGCGGTGTAGCTGAGGAGGGCGACGGGCTTGTCCTGCCACTCCTGGTACAGGAAGTCGATGGCGTTCTTCAGCGGCGCGGTGAAGGCGCCGTTGTACATGGGCATCACGAAGAGGTAGGCGTCGCCGCGGGAGACCGTGGCGCTCCAGTCCTTGGTGTGCTGGTGGACGTACGCGCCCTCGGACGGGTGCCCGGGCTCGTCGAAGAAGGGCAGGGCGGCCTCGGCGAGGTCGACGGTCTCGATCTCGAAGCCGCCGTGGCGGCCGGCCTCGGCCGCGGCCCAGGTGGCGACGGCGGGGCCGACGCGGCCGGGGCGGGTGCTAGCGATGACGATCTGCAGGCGGGGCATGCGGTTTCTCCCTGGTGGACGTTCCGGTGGTCACCGCGGATCGTCCGGAGGGGCGTGGGCCCCTGCAGTGATCCGTAGGTAAGCAGCCGAGCGGGGCCCCGCGCAACCGGATCCGGCCGCCCCGGACGGTCCGAGCCGCTCCTTCGCCCTGTTCTGTCCGCTTCTGGCTGCCGCAGGCTCCCTGGCGCATTCACGACAGCCGTAAACGCGCAGCCCGGGACGCGGGTCCCGCCGGGGGCGCCGCTGCCACAGTGAAGGCACGTCACCGCGGATCACACCGCTTCCCGCACTCCCCCGGGCCGCCGCCATCGGGCCCGCTCCGGAATCGCCCTCCTCTTCGCGCATTCCGTCGATTTCCGCATTTCCGTCTCTTCCCGCATTCCGCGCCGCCGCGCATTCGGCGGCTTCCCCTTCGTGCCGTGATCCGGCATGCCCCGATCCGGCAGAAATGGAGACCGCCCATGGAGGGTTCCGTCACCGGCCGCTACGTCGAGGAGACCCGGCGCCCGGACGGCGAGCTGCGCACGCTCACCGCTCGCGCCGCCGTCCCCGCCGCCTACGCCAAGACCTACGGGCACGTCCTGCTGCCCCGGCCCGTCTTCGTCTCCGAGCGCGAGATCGGTGCCTTCGCCGACGACCTCGCCGCCCTCTTCCGCATCCTCGTCTCGCTGCCGGAGCGCTGCTACGACGGCGACCTCGACCGCTACGGCGCGGCCATCGGCCTGCCGCCCGAACTCGTCGAGGTGATGCGCGAGGGCGCAGGCGGCGACCCGCTGCTCTACGCCCGCGCCGACGCCTTCCACGACGGCACCGGCTTCCGCCTGCTGGAGCTGAACGTCGGCAGCGAACTGGGCGGCATCGACAGCGCCCAGCTCAACCGCGCCTTCCTCGACGTCCCGGCCTTCCGCGCCTTCGCCGAGCGGCACCGGCTGGGCCACACCGACACCATGGCGGAGCTGGTCACCGAGCTGTACGCCGCGGCGGCCGCCCGGACCGGAGCCGACCCGCTCACCGGCGCACCGGCCGTGGCCCTGCTGGAGGCGCCCGGCGCGCTCGGCGAGCACGACGGGGTCTTCCTCTCCATCCAGGAGGACCTGCGCGGCCACGGCATCGACCTCCGGCTCGGGGAGGTCCAGGAGCTCACCGAGGGGCCGGACGGCAGGCTGCACCTGCACGGCCGCCCGCTCGACGTGATCCTGCGCTTCTTCGCCGCGGGCCAGATCGCCGGCGACCCGGCCGCCCGGGCCGCGCTCCGCCTGGTCAACCGGGCCCACGCGCAGGGGCGTACCGCCCTGTTCACCCCGCTCGAAGGGGCCCTGTTCACCAGCAAGGCCGCCCTCGGCCTGCTGCACCGCCCGGCCGTGCGCGCCGAGCTGACCGGGGCCGAGCTGGAGCTGGTCGACCGGGTGCTGCCGCGGACCTGGGTGCTGGGGGCCGAGGGGTGCGAAGACGCCCTGGAGCACGCCCGTACGCACCGCGCCTCGCTCGTGCTCAAGCCCGGCATCGGCTACAGCGCCGACGGCGTGGTCATCGGCCGGGACGTCGACGACGCGGCGTGGGCGGCGGCCCTGGAGGCGACCGCCCTGCGCGACTACGTGGCGCAGGAGCTGGTCGTACCGGCGCTGGAGCCCGCCCTCGACCCGGACACCGGCCAAGTCGGCGAATGGGTCGCGAACTGGGGGATCTTCGTCACCCCGCGGGGGTACGGCGGCGCCTTCGTCCGCGCCCTCCAGCCGCGGGACGGCTCGGTCATCACCTACGCGAACCCCGGCACCCGCGGCACCTGCGTATTCACCCACCCGGAAGACGAGGAGACCCGGACATGAGCACGGGAACCAACGCCGAAGCGGACGCGGACGTCACCCGCGCACCCGCCGCACACCGGCCGCACGTCGTCGTCATCAACCGCTGGCGCGAGCGGTACGCGGAATTCACCCGCTACATCGACCACGCCGCGCACCGCGTGAGTTACGTGAGCACCGAGGTCGGCACCGGTTCCGTGCCCGCCGAGGCCCACGAGGTCGTCCTGGTCCCCGCGACCGACGACCTGGAGCGGGTCCGCGCCGAGGTGCGCGCCCTGGCCGCCCGGCACGGTGCGCCCGCCGCGATCGTCGCCCTCAAGGAGGACGACCTGCTCGTCGGGGCCGCGCTGCGCGAGGAGTGGGACGTACCCGGCCCGCGCCAGGCCTCGCAGATCGTCTTCCGCGACAAGTACGTGATGTGCCGCGCGGTCGCCGACGCGGGCCTGGACGTACCGGACTTCGCCGCCGCCGCCGACGCGGCCGCCGTCCGCGTCTTCGGCGACGACACCGGCTGGCCCGTCATCGTCAAGCCGCGCACCGGCAGCTCCAGCTCCGGCGTGGTGCGGGTGGACGGCCCCGAACAGGTCGCCGGGCTCGACCTGGACAGCGAGCCGATGCTGGTGCAGGCCTTCGTCGACGCCCCGATCTCGCACGTGGACGGGGTCTTCGACGGCGAACGGCTGCTCGCCTGGCGGGCCTCGCGCTACCTCAACACCTGCCTGGGCTTCCGCGACGGGAACCACCTCGGCTCCGTCGAGATCGACGATCCCGAGGTCAACGCGGCCGTGGAGCGGGCGGCCACCGCCTTCCTCGGCGCGCTCTCCCCCGGCCGGGCCACCGTCTTCCACCTCGAAGTCTTCATCGACCGGGACGCGGACGGCCGCCCCCACTGCCGCTTCCTGGAATGCGGCGCACGGGTCGGCGGCGCCGAGATCGCCTTCCTCTGGCGCGAGGTGCACGGCTACGACCTGATGCACGCCGCCTGGCAGCTCCAGCTGGACCTGCCGCTGCCGCCCGTCCCGGCGGCGGCCGCCGCTCCGCACGCCGCCGACGAGGTGGCCGGCTGGATGCTCGTGCCCGCCCCGGCCGAACGGCCGTGCCGCATCACGGAGTCGACCTCCATGACCGGCCGCGCCCTCGGACCGTACGCCGAGGTCGTGCTGCACCCGGGCGAGGTGCTGCCCGACGCGGACGCCTACTACGAGCACGTCGGCGGCAGGTTCCGCTTCCGCGCCGCGACCGGCGCCGAGGCCGAGGCCGCCATCACCGCCACCGCCAAGGACTTCCGGGTGCGCGCCGAGCCGCTCGCCCTGTCCACCACCACCGCCTGACAGGAGCACCGTGGCCAAGGACTATTCGGTTCCCGTACTCGACGGAGAAGGGGACAACGACTACACGCGCTACATGCGGACCGACACGCTGCTGTCGCTCCAGCGCCGCCCCGAGGACATGGTCCACCGGGACGAGATGCTCTTCCAGGTCGTCCACCAGTCGACCGAACTGTGGCTCAAGCTCGCCTGCCACGAGGTCGAGGAGGCCACCCGGCAGATCGACGCGGGGCAGCTCGACACCGCCGCCCGACTGCTCGGCCGCGCCTCGCTGAGCGCGCGGATGACCGCCGACCAGCTGGAGATGATGCGGCAGCTGGCCCCCTGGGACTTCCAGATCATCCGTACCGTCCTCGGGCACGGTTCGGGCTTCGAATCCCCCGGCTGGAAGGCCGCCCGGCTGGTCAGCCAGGACCTGGAGAAGGCGTTCCGGCGGCTGACCGAGGCCCGCGGCACCGACCTCGTCGAGGTCTACCGCAGCGGCCAGGACACCCCGGAGTACCGGCTCTGCGAGGCGCTCATCGACTGGGACGAGCGCATCTCGCTGTGGCGCACCCAGCACTACAAGATGGCCACCCGGGTCATCGGCCACTCCGTGGTCGGCACCAAGGGCGCGCCGGTGGAGTTCCTGGCCAAGCTGATCGGGCACAAGTTCTTCCCGCAGCTGTGGGAGCTGCGCACCGAGCTGACGCTGAGCGGTCCGATGGGCGAGGACGAGCCGGCCCCCGAGTACGCCGAGTACCTGGAGGGCGCCGCGCCGTCGGCCTGCCCGATGGGCCCGGCGTGAGCCCCGGCACCACGGGCACCGCCGGTGTCGTAGACACCACCCGCACCACCGGCACTACTGGCACCACCGGCACCACGGCCGCCGCCTTCCGGCGGGCCTTCCCGATGCTGGAGCGGACGGTCCACCTGGCCAGTTGCAGCCTCGGCGCCCGGTCCGACGCGGTGGACGCCTCCCTGGAGCGCATGCAGGAGGCCATCGGCGCGCGCGGGGCGCCCTGGGACCGGTTCGAAGGGGAGGTGCACGAGGCCCGGGAGAACATCGCCGCCCTGATCGGCGCGAGCCCGGACCAGATCGCGATCCTGCCCAACGCCTCCGTCGGCGCCTACCAGGTGGTCTCCACCCTGTCCCTGGAGACGCCCCGGACCGAGATCGTCACCACGGTCGAGGAGTTCCCCTCCATCGCGCACGTCTGGCTCGCCCAGCGACCGCGCGGCGCCCGGGTCCGCTTCACCGGGGACCGGGAGGGCGGGCGGGTCACCACGGCCGACTACACGGCCGTCCTCGGCCCCGGCACCGCTCTGGTCTCGGTGCCGATGTCCACCTACCAGTACGCCGAGCGGCCCCCGGTGGCGGAGATCGTCGGGGCCGGCCGCGAGGCCGGGGCGCTGACCTTCGTCGACGCCTACCAGGCCGTGGGCGTGATGCCGGTGGACGTCACCGAGATCGGCTGCGACTACCTGGTCGCGGGGACGATGAAGTACCTCGCCGGCCTGCCCGGCCTGGCCTTCCTCTACGCCCGCGCCGGTCTGACCACCGACCGGGAGCCGCGGCTCACGGGCTGGTTCGGGCGGGTCGAGCCGATGGCCTTCGACCCGCAGCGGCTCGACTTCCCGGCCGTCGCCCGCCGCTTCGAGACCGGCACCCCGGCCGTGCCCGCGGTCTACGCCGCCAACGCCGCCTTCGGCCTGTTCGACGGCGTCGACTGGGCCGACGTACGACGCCACGTCGGCGCCCTGGTCGAGCTCGCCGCACGGACCCTGACCGCCCAGGGCGAGCGGGTCCGCCGGGCCCGGACGCCCGAAGCGCAGGGCGCCCACCTCGCGCTGTACGACGTCGACCCGCCCTCCCTGTCCGGATGGCTGGCGACGCGGGGCATCGCGGTCAGCCCGCGCGGCCCCGTCGTGCGCCTGTCCTTCCACTACTACAACTCCGCGGCCGACGTGGAGGCCCTGTGCCAGGCGGTGCGCGCCTTCCGCGCACTCACCGGACCCGCCCTTCCCGTCCCCGTCCCGCTCCCGAAGGTGAGACCCCCAGAGTGAAAGAGCTGACCGACTGGCTGGTCGATCCCGTACCCAGCCGGTTCCCCTACCCCGCCGTGCTCCAGGAGTTCCACCTCGTCGGCAAGCACTTCGTGTCCGACGGGACCCTGAAGTCCCTGGCCCTGGCCCGCGAACGGCTCGCCCAGCAGGCACCCTCGGGCACGGACGCGACCGGCGTCGCCGACGCCGCGCAGCGCCTGCTCCTGGACCGGTTCCTGGACACCGCGCTCGACAAGTGGGACGGGCGCTACGACTACCCCACCTACACCTCGCTCGGCGTGCTGGGCCTGCCCACCGCCGACGACGGCCCCGAGGCCGCCGCCGCGGCCCGGGTGACCCGGGACCGGCTGACCGTCCAACTCCTGGCCGACCTGCTGCGGTTCGAGCTGGCCGCCGTCGAGGGGCGCACCGCGTGGCTGCCCGAGATGCGGCCCGACGCCCGGATGGTGGACAAGCGCCACCGGCTCGCGGTCCGCGTGGCCCGGCCCGCCCTGGAGCGGCTCGGCCTCGGGGACCGGCTCACCGCCGCCGACCCGGCCGGGCAGGCCGCCCAGCTGTGGGCGCTGGCCGAGGGCGAACTGCTGGACGGGCACGAGCGCCAGGTGCTGCGGCTCAGCATGCTGCCGGTCTACGTGTCGCACGACGAGCACATGTTCATCCGGGTGCTCCAGACCTTCGAGACGACCTTCGCGCTGCTGGCGCTGAGCATCCGTACGGCCATCGGCCACCTCGACGGCGCCCGCACCGAGGAGGCCGCGGCCCACCTGGCGGTCGCCGAGAGCGCGCTCGCCGAATCGGCCCCGCTCTTCTCGCTGCTGGCGACGATGCAGGTCGAGTCGTTCCGGGTGTTCCGCGACTTCACCGAGGGCGCCAGCGCGATCCAGTCCCGCAACTACAAGCTGGTCGAGTCGCTGTGCCGGGTCCCGGACCAGGACCGGCTCGACTCCCCCGCCTACCGCTCCACCCCCGAGGTGCGCGAGCGGATCCTGGCCGGGCAGCAGACCCTCGACGAGGCCTGCGCCGCCGCCCTGGGGGACCCGCGCTCCACGGCCGCCGACCGCGAGGTGCTGACCGCCTCGATGCTCGGCTTCGCCGGGGCGCTGCGCCGCTGGCGCCAGACCCACTACCGGATCGCCGTGCGGATGCTCGGCACCCGCTCGGGCACCGGCGCCACCGAGGGCACCCCGTACCTCAGCTCCGTGCGCAAGATCCCGGTCTTCCGCAGCGTCGCGGAGGAGCCGGACACCGATGCCCGGGACACCCCCGGCAACCTCTCGGCGGACCGCCCCACCGGCCTGCCCACCGCTCTCCCCACCGGCCACCCGAACGAAGGCGAAGCAGCAGCATGAACAGCGACCAGATCCCCGTGGGCATCGTCGGCGCCGGCCCCGTCGGCATGGCCCTCGCCGCCCGGCTGGCCTCCTTCGGCATCCCCTCCGTGCTCTTCGAGCGCGACCCCGAGCTGCGCAAGCAGGGCTCCAAGGCCTGCCTGATCCAGGGCGACGTGCTGGAGGTGCTCGACAAGTTCGGGTGCGCCGAGACCATCGGCGCCGAGGGCGTCACCTGGACCACCGCCCGCACCTACGTGCGCGGCAAGGAGATCCGCGCCGCCGAGTACACCCGCCGGATCGGCTACGGCCCCTTCGTCAACATCTCGCAGTTCCGCATCGAGCAGCTGCTGCTGGAGAAGATCGAGTCCGAGCCCCTCGCCGAGGTCCGTTGGGCGCACGAGATCACCGACGCCGTGCAGGACGCCGACGGGGTCACCGTCACCGCCGACACCCCCGACGGCCCGCGCACCCACACCTGCCGCTACCTCGTCGCCTGCGACGGCGTGCGCAGCCCCATGCGGGCGCTCACCGGCGTCGCCTGGACCGGCTACAGCCACCAGGACCGCTTCCTGATCACCGACCTGAAGGTGAAGCTGCCGCTCGCCAAGGAGCGCCACTTCCACTACGACCCGCCCTTCAACCCGGGCCGCCAGCTGGTCATGCACCCGCAGCCCAACGACATCTGGCGCATCGACTGGCAGCTCGCCCCGAACACCGACATCGAGGCCGAGCGCGCCGACGGCCGCTTCGACCAGCGGGTGCGCGCGGTGATCGGCGACGTGGACTACGAGATCGACTGGCTGTCCACCTACCGCTTCCACCAGCGCGTGGTGGAGAACTTCCGGATCGGCCGGATCTTCTTCGCGGGCGACTCCGCCCACTCCCTGCCGCCGTACGGCTCCCGCGGCATGAACAGCGGCATCCAGGACGCCGACAACCTCGCCTGGAAGCTCGCCCTCGTGATGCGCGGCCAGGCCGACGACGCCCTGCTCGACACCTACCACGACGAGCGCTACGCCGCCGCGAAGGAGAACCTGGCGGTCACCGAGGCGACCATCAAGTTCATGGTGCCGCCGAACCTGCTGCGCCGCACCGTCCGCAAGGTGCTGCTGACCCTCTCCCGGCCCTTCCAGGGCGCCCGCGACAAGGTCAACAGCGGCAAGATGGCCGAGCCGCACACCTACGTCGACTCCCCCGTCGTCGAGTCCGCGCTGCGCCACCCGCTCCTGGGCTCCTTCGCCCCGGACGCCCGGATCTCCGCGCCCGGCGCCGCCCGCCTGCGCGAGCTGTACGGCGCCGGCTTCACCGGCCTGTACTTCGCCCCGGACCGGGAGACCGCCCGCGCCTTCGCCGAGCGCGCGCTCGCCGACACCCGCGGCCTGGACGCCGACCTGATCGTGGTCCTGCGCGAGGGCGAACTGGCCGTACCGGCCGCCGGCCCCGCCGACGACATGCCCGCGGGCGTGACCGTACTGCGCGACCGCGACAACGTGCTGCGCGCCGCCTACCTGGCCACCGAGGGCACCTGCCTGGTCGTCCGCCCCGACGGCCACCTGGGCGCGCTGGCCGACGCCGACCGCCCGGAGCGCTACGGCGACACGCTCGCCCGCTGCGCGCTGGCCACGGCCGCCACCGCCGCGGACACCGCCGCCGACGTCCGGGTCCCGGTCGGCGTCTGACCGCCGCGCACCGCCCCCATCTTCCTTCTCCCCGCAGGAGCACCCCATGACCGTCCCCCAACTCCCCACCCACGGCTGGCTCAACGGCGCCGTCGTCGACTGGGAGAACTGCACCGTCCACGCCCGCTCGCAGGGCGCCTTCTGGGGCGCCAACGTCTTCGAGGGCCTGCGCGCCTACCGCCGCCCCGACCGCTCGGGCCTCGCGGTCTTCCGCATCGACGAGCACCTCGCCCGGCTGCGCCGCTCCATGAAGGCGCTGCGCATGGAGATCCCCTTCACCGACGAGCAGCTCAAGCAGGGCGTGCTCGACGTGCTGAAGGCCAACGCCTTCGAGGAGGACGCGCACATCTGCGTCGTCTCGTACTTCAACATGGGCCCGAACGGCGACCCGCTCAGCCACACCGACGACGCCGGCGCCCACATCACCACCACCCGCGCCCCGCGCGGCCGCGGCTTCGACGGCGGGCTCTCCGCGACCATCTCGTCCTGGCGCCGGATCAGCGACGACAGCATGCCGCCGCGCATCAAGGCCGGTGCGAACTACCACAACAGCCGGCTCGCCCACCACGAAGCCGTGCGCAACGGCTACGACACCACGCTCCTGCTCAACCAGCGCGGCACCGTCTCCGAAGCGCCCGGCTCCTGCGTCGTGATGCTGCGCGACGGCAAGCTCGTCACCCCGCCCGGGACCAGCGGCGTGCTCGAGGGCATCACCGTCGCCACCCTCGGCGAGCTGGCCGCGAACGAGCTGGGCATCCCGATGGAGCGCCGCGAGATCGACCGCACCGAGCTGTACACCGCCGACGAGATCTTCGTCGCGGGCACCCTCGCCGAGGTCGCCCCGGTCACCACCATCGACCGGATCCCGGTCGGCGACGGCGCGCCCGGCGTGACCACCCGCAAGCTCCAGGAGCTCTACGACGCGGTGGTGCGCGACCAGCACCCCGACTACCGGCACTGGAACACGATCGTCCACACGACGGAGACCTCCGCATGAGCACCGCCGCCACCGCCACCGCCCTCGCGCCGCTGCTGGGCGCCCTCCTCGACGGCTCCGTCGAGGTCGTCGACCTCACCTCGCCGCTGTCCGAGCAGACCCCGCTGATCCAGCTCCCGCCGGAGCGCGGCCAGCCCTGGCCGTTCGCGCGCGAGGTCATCAGCCACTACGACGAGGCCGGACCGACCGTCTACTGGAACAACATCCGCCTCTCGGAGCACACCGGCACCCACTTCGACGCACCGGTCCACTGGCTCACGGGCCGTGAGCTCGACGACGTCTCCCAGGTGCCGCCGCAGCGCCTGGTCGGCCCCGCCGCCGTGCTCGACTTCTCCGCCGAAGCCGCCGCCGACCCCGACTTCCTGCTCCAGCGCCACCACGTGGAGGCCTGGCAGCAGGAGCACGGCGACCTCCCGGCGGGCGGCTGGCTGCTCTACCGCACCGGCTGGGAGGCCCGCCAGGGCGACCAGGACACCTTCCTCAACGCCCGGCACACCCCCGGCATCGCCCCGGACTGCGCCCGCTGGCTCGCCGAGGAGACCGAGGTCATCGGCATCGGCGTGGAGACGGTCGGCACCGACGCCGGACTCGCCGGCGAGTTCGAGGACCAGCCCTACCCCTGCCACTGGTACTTCCACGGCGCCGACAAGTACGGCATCACCCAGCTGCGCAACCTGCACCGGCTGCCCGCCCAGGGCGCCGTGCTGATCGCCGCGCCGCTGCCCATCGTCGGCGGATCGGGCAGCCCCGCCCGCATCCTCGCCCTCGTACCCGCCGCCGCCTGACCGTCCCCCGTTCCCGCCGCCCCGGAAGGCACCCATGAGTCCGACGCCCGACGCACTGGCCGCGCTCCGCCGCAGGTCGGTCAACCGCATCCTGGTCCTGCACGGCCTGTCGTCCTTCTGCTACGGCATGGTCTTCCCCTTCATCGGGATCCACCTGGCCGCCCGGCCGCGGATCGGGACCGCCGGGGTCGCCGTCTACTACGGCGCCAGCGGCCTGGCCAACCTCGCCGTGTCCCTGCTGCTCACCGCCGCGGTCGTCCGCGTCCCCCGGCACCTGCTCGCCGTCCTCGGCCTGCTCCTGTGGGTCGGCTGCTTCGGGGTGCTGACCGGCGCCACGACCCTGACCGCGGCGGGCGCGGCCGCCGTGCTCGGCGGCGCGGGCCAGGGCGCCTTCATGGCCGCGATCATCCCGATCGTGAACTCCCTCGTGCCGCCCGAGGAACGGCGCGCGGTCTTCGCCCGCCGCTACCAGATCCTCAACGCCACGCTGGCGGGCGGCTCCCTGGTGGCCGGCCTGTTCCTCGCCGCATTCTCCCGGGAGGCCATCACCTGGCTGCTGCTGGTGAACGCCGCCGGATACCTGCCGGTCGCCCTCGTCCTGGTCCTGGCCCGCAAGGTCCCCGGGATCGCGGAATCCGCGGCGGCCGACCCCACCCCCGAGGGCGCGCTCCCCGCGGCCCCGGCGCCCGCCCCCGCCTTCGGCACCGGCATGCTCGTGCGCGCCTCGCTGACCGCCGCCCTGTTCCAGTTCGGCGCGTACCTCTTCGGCTTCAGCCAGTTCGAGGCCACCGCCCCGCTCGTCGCCGACCAGCTCATGGGCACCGGCATCGGCTGGATCTCGGTGATGCTCACCGTCAACGTCGTGGTGATCGTGGCCTGCCAGCGCCCGCTCGGGAAGCTGCTGGAGAAGACCTCCGAGGAACGCGGACTGCGCCTCGCCGTGGCCCTGTGGGTGATCGGCTTCCTCTGCGCCGGGGTGAGCGCCTTCGGCCCCGGGCCCGTCCAGCTCACCGGGCTGATCCTCTACTCCGCCTTCTTCGGCCTCGGCGAGTGCGCCTACTCGTGCTCCTTCCACCCCTGGCTGATCTCCAAGGTGCCCGACCGCGAGCTGACCCGGGCCAGCGCCCTGTGCAACTCGATGATGGGCATCGGCATGTTCTTCGGCCCCTCCGCGGGCATCGCGCTCATCGGCCTCGGCGACCCGCTCTGGGTCTGGCTGCCGCTGGCCGCCCTGTGCGCCCTCGTCGCCCTCACCACCCTGCGCCGCAGCTCCCGTACCGCCCCCGCCGCCGACTCCGGCGCCGCCGCGCTCGTACCGGCCGGCTGACCCCCCGTGACCACCACAACGGAGAACCCCATGCAGCCCGACGACATCGCCGTCCTCGACCAGCAGATCATCCACCTCGTCGGCCGGCGCGCCGAGGCCGCCCGCGCGCGCACCCGCGCCCGCGTCACCTCCGGCGGCGCCCGGACCTCCCTGACCGAGGAGAACGTGGTCATCGACCGCTACCAGGAGGAATTCGGCCGCCCCGGGGTCAACCTGGCCCTGCTGCTCCTCGGCCTCCCGGACCGGCTGCCCCGGCGGTGACCGCCGTCCGGTGCTACGTCTACGCCCGCACGCCCGGCGCGGGACCGGGCGCCCCGGCCGGCCCCTGGCGAGTGGGCGTCCTGCCCGGCGGCACGCACGCCCTGCCGCACGCCCCGCTGACCGCCGCGGCCGACCCGGCCGCGGCGGCGGCCGCCCTGGTCCGGGAGCTGACCGGCCGGGTCCCCCGGCTCGTCGCCCCGCCGGTGCCCCCGCTGGAGGGGGCCGGGGCCGCCTGGTGGACCCGGTCGCCGCACGGGGGCCCGTACGCGCGCGAACACGAGTACGTGATGGTCCTGCCGGGCCCGCCGCCGCCCGGCCTGGACTGGCTGGCCCCGACGCCCGAGCGGCCGCTGCTCCGGGACGAGAACCTCCGGCTCGCCGCGGCGCTCGGCTCCGTCCTGGAAACCCTGCTCGCCGGGCGCACCGACCCCGCGGTCATGCGGGCCATGACCTTCGGCCACAGCCGCCGCGACGTGGGCCCGCCTAGGCCCCGGGCCCAGTGGTGACGGGGGCCGCGCCCTCCGCGACCGCGCCCTCCGCGACCGCACCGCCCCCGGCGCCGCCCGCCCGGGACTCGCCGTCGAGCACCACGCCCGCCTCCTCCAGGCCGACCAGGTAGCCGATCTGGAAGCGGCTCTTCGCGTCGAGGGAGCGCATGATCTCCGCGACGTGCCGCTGCACGGTCCGCACCGACATCCCGAGCCTGCGCGAGATGGCCTTGTCGTCCAGGCCCTCGGTCAGCAGCCGCACGATCGAGTGCCGCAGGTCCTCGGAGACCTGCTTAGCCCACTCGCGGTCGAAGCTCACGGGGAAGGGGTCCGCCGCCCGCCACGCCGTCTCGAACGAGGTCACCATGAAGGCGACCAGGTTGGGCTCGTAGACCACCAGGGCGTGCGCCGAGTTCCCCTGCACGCTGATCACCGCCGCCCGGCGGTCGTAGATCAGCATCCGGTCCGGGCCGTCGGCCAGGGTGCGCACCTCCGCGCCGCGCTCCATCATCCACTCGGCGAACTCCACCGTGTGCTGGCTGTAGCGGGCCGGGTGCTGGTAGATCGACCGGCTGCTCACCCCGCGTTCGAGCAGCCGCGCCATGCTGCCGCGCGCCTTCTTCAGCGCCTCGGGGTCCCGCGCGCCGCCCGGCTGCACGTGCAGCGCCTCGGTCTGGCAGCTGTCCGTCAGCCCGTCGATCAGCCGTCGTACGTCGTCCAGGTCGGTCAGCAGTTCCACGGCCTTGCGCTGCTGGCGCTGCTGACCCTGCTGGTAGCAGGGCCCCAGGGTGGCGAAGGAGGTGCGGATGCGCTCCACCGCTTCGGCCTGCCGGCGGATCCTGCGCTCCATCGGCCACAGCAGCTGACCGGCCGCGAACTGCGGGGAGACCACCGCCAGCCGGTTCTCGTGGTCCGCGTCCCGGCGCAGCAGCCGCAGCGCCTCCAACTGCTCGACGGCCGCCTGGAGCTCCAGCTCGCCGAGCCCGAGCGGACCCGCCACCTCCTCCGGGGTGAAGGAGGGCAGACCGGCCACGAACTCGTAGAGCCGCAACCCGTCGGGCGTCAGCTCCGCCGGCGGAACCTCAGCGGCTCCGTTTTCGCCGTACTCCATCGACTTCGCCACCCTTCGTGTTTGCGACAGACGTGAATACCGCAGGTCAAGGGGGGTCCCGTGCGGCTCCTGCGGGCGGCAAGCTACTCGAAGACAAGCCAGCCGGCCATCCGGGGAACATTCAAAACTGGCTGATCAGCGCCGTATGTCGACCGGCAATCTGATGCTGTTCTGACCTCTCAGCATGAAAAGGACCCACACAATGCAGTCGATCTCTGCCCGAATCGCCCTGCTCATCTCCGGTGTAGCCGCGGCGCTGGCCATCATTATCGGCCAGTCTCCTATGGATTCCAGCACCGGGCAGAACGTCGCCGGCGACAACGGCTGGTCCGCCCCGGTGAAGGCGGCCACCACCTTCGACAACGGCTGGTCGTAGCGGGACGCCCCGGGGCACGCCCCCCGGGAAACGCCGAGGGGCCCTTCCCCGTCGCTCTCGCGACGGGGAAGGGCCCCTCAGTGCATGGTGCTCCGCAGAGCTACCAGGTCGGATCAGGCCTGAAATCAGGCGTTGATCTTGGTGACCTGGCCGGCGCCGACGGTCCGGCCACCCTCACGGATGGCGAACTTCAGGCCCTCTTCCATGGCGACCGGCTGGATCAGCGCGACGGTCATCTCGGTGTTGTCACCGGGCATGACCATCTCGGTGCCCTCGGGGAGGGTCACGACGCCCGTAACGTCCGTGGTACGGAAGTAGAACTGCGGGCGGTAGTTGTTGAAGAACGGGGTGTGACGGCCACCCTCGTCCTTCGACAGGATGTAGGCCTGAGCCTCGAACTCCTTGTGCGGGGTGACCGAGCCGGGCTTGATGATGACCTGGCCGCGCTCGACGTCCTCGCGCTTGATGCCGCGGAGGAGCAGACCGACGTTCTCGCCCGCCTGGCCCTCGTCGAGGAGCTTGCGGAACATCTCGATACCGGTGACCGTGGTGGTGGTCTTGGTCTCCTTGATACCGATGATGTCGACGGTCTCGTTGACCTTCAGGACACCACGCTCGATACGACCGGTGACGACGGTGCCACGACCGGTGATCGTGAAGACGTCCTCGACGGGCATGAGGAACGGCATCTCGGTGTCACGCGGCGGGGTCGGGATCGCCTCGTCGACGGCGTCCATCAGGCCGAGGAGCTTGTCGCCCCACTCCTTGTCGCCCTCGAGCGCCTTGAGCGCGGAGACCTGGACGACCGGAAGGTCGTCGCCCGGGAACTCGTACTCGGAGAGGAGCTCGCGGACCTCGAGCTCGACGAGCTCCAGGATCTCCTCGTCGTCCACCATGTCGGCCTTGTTCAGGGCGACGACGATGTACGGAACGCCGACCTGGCGGGCCAGGAGCACGTGCTCCTTGGTCTGCGGCATCGGGCCGTCGGTGGCGGCGACCACGAGGATCGCGCCGTCCATCTGCGCGGCACCGGTGATCATGTTCTTGATGTAGTCCGCGTGACCCGGGCAGTCGACGTGGGCGTAGTGACGCGCCTCGGTCTGGTACTCGACGTGCGCGATGGAGATGGTGATACCGCGCTGACGCTCTTCAGGAGCCTTGTCGATCTGATCGAAGGCCGAAGCCGCGTTCAGGTCCGGGTACTTGTCGTGCAGCACCTTGGTAATGGCGGCCGTGAGGGTCGTCTTACCGTGGTCAATGTGACCGATGGTGCCGATGTTGACGTGCGGCTTAGTCCGCTCGAACTTCGCCTTCGCCACGGGGTCCTCCTGGAGAGTGGTTCTGTACGCCTTACAGATTGGCGCCAGGTGATCTTTGCTGGAAAGCCGGTACCCCGGGGCAACGGGAGGGTTGCTCCTGTTGCCCCTGAGGCTCCGGTGACAAGCCTAAAGCGTGTACTCGGAAGAGTTACTCGCCCTTGGCCTTCGCGATGATCTCCTCAGCGACGTTCCGGGGAACCTCGGCGTAGGAGTCGAACTGCATCGAGTAGCTGGCGCGACCCGAGGTCTTGCTGCGGAGGTCTCCGACGTAGCCGAACATCTCCGAGAGGGGCACGAGGCCCTTCACGAGGCGAGCACCGTGACGCTCCTCCATGGCCTGGATCTGGCCACGGCGGGAGTTGATGTCACCGATGACATCGCCCATGGACTCTTCGGGCGTGGTGACCTCAACGGACATCATCGGCTCGAGGAGCACGGGGGACGCCTTGCGCGCGGCCTCCTTGAAGGCCTGCGAACCGGCGATCTTGAAGGCGAGCTCCGAGGAGTCGACCTCGTGGTAGCCACCGTCGAGAAGGATGACGCGGACGCCAGTCATCTCGTAGCCGGCCAGGATGCCGAACTGCATGGCTTCCTGCGCACCCGCGTCGACCGAGGGGATGTACTCCCTCGGGATGCGGCCACCGGTGACCTTGTTCACGAACTCGTACGCCGGACCGTCGGCCTCGAGGATCGGCTCGATCGCGATCTGCACCTTGGCGAACTGACCGGTACCACCGGTCTGCTTCTTGTGGGTGTAGTCGTGACGCTCGACGGTCTTGCGGATCGTCTCGCGGTAAGCGACCTGCGGCTTGCCGACGTTGGCCTCGACCTTGAACTCGCGCTTCATACGGTCGACCAGCACCTCGAGGTGCAGCTCGCCCATACCGCCGAGGATGGTCTGGCCGGTCTCTTCGTCCGAGTGCACGTGGAAGGAGGGGTCCTCCTCCGCCAGGGACTGGATGGCGACACCCAGCTTCTCCTGGTCGCCCTTGGACTTCGGCTCGATGGCGACCTGGATGACCGGAGCCGGGAAGTCCATGGACTCCAGGATCACGGGGGCCTTGTCGTCACACAGCGTCTCACCGGTCGTGGTCTGCTTGAGACCCATGACGGCGACGATGTCACCGGCGCCCACCGCGGCGATCTCTTCACGCTTGTTCGCGTGCATGCGGTAGATCTTGCCGATGCGCTCCTTCTTGCCCTTGACGGAGTTCAGCACCGAGGTGCCGGCCTCCAGGCGGCCCGAGTAAACCCGGACGAAGGTGAGCTTGCCGAGGTGCGGGTCGCGCATGATCTTGAACGCCAGCGCCGAGAGGGGCTCCTCGTCGGACGGCTTGCGCTTCACGACGACCTCGGCGTCCTTGACGTCGTGGCCTTCGATGGCCTCGACGTCCAGGGGCGACGGCAGGTAGCGGACGACGGCGTCGAGCAGGGGCTGAACGCCCTTGTTCTTGAACGCCGTGCCACAGAACACCGCGGTGATGGTGGCGCCACCCTCACCCTTGGAACCGATGATGATGCGGCGCACAGCGGCGTGCAGCTGCTCGACCGAGGGCTCGACGCCCTCGAGGAACAGCTCCATGATCTGGTCGTCGTTCTCGGCGACCGTCTCCACCAGCTTGGCGTGCCACTCAGCGGCGGCTTCCTTGTGGGTGTCCGGGATGTCGACGATGTCGTACATCTCGCCCTTGGTCGCCTCGGCGGACCAGACGAACGCCTTCATGGTGACCAGGTCGACAACGCCCTGGAAGTCCATCTCGGCGCCGATGGGGAGCTGCATGACGATCGGAACCGCACCGAGGCGGTCCTTGATCATGTCGACGCAGCGGTGGAACTCGGCGCCGGTGCGGTCGAGCTTGTTGACGAAGCAGATGCGCGGGACGCCGTAGCGGTCCGCCTGACGCCAAACGGTCTCGGACTGCGGCTCGACGCCGGCCACACCGTCGAACACGGTGACGGCGCCGTCGAGGACGCGGAGCGAACGCTCCACCTCGACGGTGAAGTCGACGTGACCCGGGGTGTCGATGATGTTGATGGTGTGGTCAACATCTTCGAGCGGCCAGTGACAGGTGGTGGCAGCAGACGTGATGGTGATACCACGCTCCTGCTCCTGCTCCATCCAGTCCATCGTGGCGGCGCCGTCGTGGACCTCACCGATCTTGTACGACACACCGGTGTAGAACAGGATGCGCTCGGTGGTGGTCGTCTTGCCCGCGTCGATGTGGGCCATGATGCCGATGTTGCGCACCTTGGCCAGGTCAAGCGAAGTGGTAGCCATATCGGCTCAGTCTTCTCTCGGTCTCGATGTGGGTTCGGACTACCAGCGGTAGTGCGCGAAGGCCTTGTTGGACTCGGCCATCTTGTGCGTGTCCTCGCGCTTCTTGACGGCAGCGCCAAGACCGTTGGAGGCGTCCAGCAGCTCGTTCATGAGGCGCTCGGTCATCGTCTTCTCGCGGCGGGCGCGGGAGTAACCCACGAGCCAGCGCAGCGCGAGGGTCGACTGACGACCCGGCTTGACCTCGATCGGCACCTGGTAGGTGGCGCCACCGACGCGGCGGGACTTGACCTCGAGGGACGGCTTGACGTTCTCGAGCGCGCGCTTCAGCGTGATGACCGGGTCGTTGCCGGTCTTCTCGCGGAGGCCTTCCATGGCGCCGTAGACGATGCGCTCGGCGGTGGAGCGCTTGCCGTTCAGGAGGATCTTGTTGATGAGCGACGTCACCAGGGGAGAACCGTAGACCGGGTCGATGATGACCGGGCGCTTCGGGGCGGGGCCCTTACGAGGCATTTCTACTTCTCCTTCTTGGCGCCGTAGCGGCTGCGGGCCTGCTTGCGGTTCTTGACAGCCTGGGTGTCAAGCGCACCGCGGATGATCTTGTAACGAACACCCGGCAGGTCCTTCACACGGCCACCACGCACGAGCACGATCGAGTGCTCCTGCAGGTTGTGTCCCTCACCCGGAATGTAGGCCGTGACCTCGATGCCGGAGGTCAGACGCACACGCGCGACCTTACGGAGCGCCGAGTTCGGCTTCTTCGGGGTGGTCGTGAACACACGCGTGCAGACGCCGCGACGCTGGGGCGAAGCCTCAAGCGCGGGGGTCTTTGTCTTCTCGACCTTGTCCTGCCGGCCCTTACGGACCAGCTGCTGGATCGTAGGCACTACTTCTCCGGTTTCTGTGTGCCGTGTAGTGAAGCTAACCTGGAACATTTGCCGACCCACGCGGTCGGGTGTGTCGTACCCGCTCAGCCCCCGCTCAGCGCGGAGACCCTACGGATAACGGTGGCCAGTGCGGCTCGCGTGCGGTTGGTGGACACGCACGGGAGCCCAGGCACACCCCAGGCACAAGGTCTGAGCGTACCTACCGCATTCACTCCGGTCAAAACAAATGCCCCCGCCGGGTCGACCGCCCCCGGGGGCCCGGCCCACGGCCGCTTAAACTACCCGAAACGATCCAGCATACCGATCATCGAACAGCGCGCGACCCGGCGCCGGCCCCGGTGGCCCCCGCGGACGCACGGCGCACCGACCGGCATCGGCGAGCATCAGGAGCAAGACATTGGGCACCGTGGCATCGGAGCGGTCGACGGTCGGCGATCCGCCCCCAGAGCCCGCACGGCCCGCCCGCCGGCGCCTGCGGCTGGTCCTGCGGCGGCTGTACGCGCCCCTGCTCGCCTTCTTCGTCACCTCGGCCGCGTTCTGCTCGGCCTGGGCGCTGCGCGGGAGCTACCCCTTCGGCAACACCGGGCGGGCGCTGAACGACCAGGCCAACCAGTACGTGCCCTTCCACCGCGCGCTCTGGGACCTGGTCCACGGGCAGGCCGCCGGTGACCTGCTCTTCACCTGGCGCGGCGGCTTCGGGCAGCAGTTCCTGTCCGACTACTACACCTACCTCGGCAACCCGATCTCCTGGCTGACCGTGCTGGTCCCGCGGGCCCGCGTCGACCTCGCGGTCTTCCTGGTCACCCCGCTCACCATGGGGCTCGCCGCGGCCCTGATGGCCGTCTACCTCGGCAAGCTGGTTCCCGGCCCGTGGTGGCAGCGCGGGGTGCTGGGCGCCTGCTACGGCCTGTGCGGATGGGCGGTGAGCGACGCCTCGTACATCCCCATGTGGCTGTGGGGCCTGGTGGCGCTGCCCATGCTCGGGATCGCCGTCGAATGGTGCCTGGAGCAGCGGCGCTGGCCCTCGGTCGCCCTCCTCGTCGCGCTGGCCTGGTACGGCAACTTCTACACCGCGATGATGGCGACGATGGCGGCCTGCGTGCTGCTCGCCGTCCGTCTCATCACCCGGGACATGGAGTCCGGTGCGCGGCTGCGGGCCGTGTGGCGCGCGGCCACCGCCGCGGCGGTGGGCATCATGCTCACCCTTCCGCTGCTGCTGCCGTCCTTCCTCTCCAGCGGCGCGGCGCAGCCCACCGACGCCTCCTCCTTCCACCCGCAGCGCATCGAGGTCTTCCTCAGCGGGATGCTGCCCGCGACCCACCTGTGGGGCGGCCGGCCCCGGCTCTACATCGCCTCGCTCGGGCTGATCCTGGCCGGGTCCTTCCTGCTCAACACCGCCGTCGCCAAGCGCACCCGGCTGGTGTGGGGCGCCGCGATCGTGCTGGTGGCGGCCTCGTTCCAGTTCCCGCCGACCCAGTACCTGTGGCACGGCCTGGCCGTCCCGAACGGCAACCCGTACCGCGAGGCCTTCGTCTTCAGCGGGATGCTGGTGGTGCTGGCCTGGCTGGCCCTCGCCCACCGCCCGCGCCCGCTGCACCTGGCGCTCAGCGCGGCCCTGCTGGTCGTCGCCACCTTCGTCCTGCGCCACACCAACGACTTCGGCGGCGCCACCTGGGCCGCGGTCCTCGGCGGCGGGGGCGTCTCGCTGCTCGCGCTGCTGCTCCTGGTGACCAGCGGCAAGCGGCGCTACCTCGTGCCCGTCGCCGCCGTCCTCATGGTGGGCGTCGTCTTCGCGGAATCGACCCTGGCCGCGGTGAACGCCGACGAACGCCGGGCCCGCGAACGCTGGGCCGCGCCCGCAGCGACCTCGAACCGGTCGATCACCCACCACTTCGACGCCGTCCGCGACGTGGACGGCTGGCCCGCCTACCGGACGGACTCCGGCGCGCCGCAGACCGCGTACAACGACGCCCTCGCCCTGCGGGCCGAGGGTCCGCAGTACTACAGCAGCTACCTCCCCGAGGCCACGTACAAGGCCCTCGAACCCCTCGGCTTCGGCTACAAGAACGACGGCCGCACCTTCTTCGGCGCCGACAACCCGGTCCTCGACGCGATCTTCTCGATCGGCGCCCGGGTCCGCCCGGGCGACGCCCCGAACAGCTGGACGGCCGCCCGCTTCCCGGCCCCGCCCCTGGTGACCGTGCGCAGCGCCCCCTTCACCTCGCCCAACCCGGCCGACAGCGTGTACGCGCACCAGGAGGACGTACTGGGCGCCGCCGTCTACGACGTCCCGAAGGTCACCCGCACGGGCCCGGACACCGCACAGACGTACACCGCCCGCTGCACGCCCGGCTCCGAGCTGTACTGGTACTCCCCCGCGCTCTACGGCACCGTCGTCAGCGACGGCGCCCGGCGCCCGATCGAGGACAAGCTCTCCGGGGTCATGAAGCTCGGCGCGGTCCCGGCCTCCGGCACGGTCGCGGTGACGGTGGAGACCCGCTCCCAGGGCGCCGCCCCCGAGCACCCCGTCGGCTGCCTCGACCGCGGCCGCCTCGACGCGGCCGTCGCCCACCTGAAGGCCACCGGGGCCACGAAGGTCACCACCAGCGGCCACGGCATCGAGGCCACCCTCCCCCGCGGCGCCTCCGGCACGGCGGTCTTCGCGATGACCGACGTCCCCGGCTGGCAGTGCACCGCGGGCGGCACCGCCACCACCCCGACCTCCCACCACGGTCTGCTCGCCCTCCCGGTGACCCCGACAACCGGCACCCTCGCGTGCAGCTTCACCCCCCGCGGCCTCACCCCGGGCCTCGCCGCCGGCGCCCTGGCCCTCCTGGCCCTCACCTCGGTAACGATCGCCTCCCTCCGCCGCCGCCGCTCGGGCGCCGCGTAGGAGGGACGCACCCACGCCGAAGGGGGGCGCCGCCGGACGTCCGGCGG